>JADFMC010000069.1 GCA_022564085.1 Fidelibacterota bacterium
TAAAAGGGGCTAGTATTGCATTGGCTAAAAATGGGACCAGTATGAAGTATACTGCGACGGCGGAGTCAAATCGATATCCATGGGCTATGGCCAGAAATATATCACTAAGGCTGGTGCTGCCATCTAATTTATCACTGAAATAAACAATTAAGACTATCCTGAATATGCCCAAGTAAACCACCGCAAAGACGTAAACTTGAAGCAGTCTTATAAACTCTTGGATGTAGTTTTGCCATCTACTGCTCATGACGGGCCTTAGGACTCATATAAAATTTAGATCTAGCCAACATTTTTACCGTCTGCCGAAAGTATCATTGTAGGTTATTGCCACTAAACTACACAGGGAATGGTGATCTAAAAATAAATGCCCCGTATACGTGCTGGTGAGATTGATGCTGGTGTATTCAACCAAAATAAAACCTTCTATTCTGCTAAACAAATACTCATGGCTAATAATTGGTCTTCAAATCATATTGGAAACAGGGCATAAAATAAAGAGAAGCGCTAGGAATGTCCAAGGTTTAATTCCAGCCCATCTGAAGCGGCTTCCGGTTGATTATTGCACGCGGATCAAGGATCTGCTGACCTCGCTCCCGATAGACATCCACCGGCTTTAGGTTCTGCAACGATGCATGGCATCAATAAGTGGACCCCATAGTTATGATACATATTGCCGATTCTTAGACGTAATCCCGGTATGTTATTCAATAAGCTGCCAATGTCTTTGTCGAATGTTTGAAATATACCAGTGCCGGTGTTGGCCTGCCAGGAGCGTGATGAGTTCTATAATAGGTGACTCCCAAAACTGAATGATAATTCACCCACCGTTTGCTCGCCCTCGAGTGCTTCTAATGCTACCCGAGCCTTGAATACGACTGAAAGGTTAGGTCTTCCTGTAGTCATGTTCTGCGCGCAACTATGCGCTTTGGTTAAAGCAGTCCGCCAGCTGGCGGATTACATCTAAGCTACTGCCCAGTCTTTGGGGGCCACCTTTACAGGCCTACCCCCTGGGGTGATGGTTACACACCCAACATGGTGTGATATGTATCAAAACGCTCCAACTGAGCGACTCGAATCACTTGATTTGAACGCCATAACGGATTACCTTCGATCCAAGCGATAATCATAATTCACCTGGTATCTATCGCTGGTGCCCGGAAATTAGACCGGCAGGCCTCGATCCGGTTATGGGCCGCCCTGGGCCGAGTAAGCACAGCGGACAGGCCCAGGATAGACCAACATTGTTACGGCTGACGGTGGGTGGTCTGCGGCCCCGCAATGTGCAGAATAATGGAATAGGAGTTTCAGGCTTGAACTTGTTATCAACCTTGCCGGCGAGACCAGGATCGGAAACAGCGCGCCCATGAAAGTATCTAGGAAGGAATTCATCAAAATGGCGGCGGCCGTGGGTGCTGCCACAGCCATCGGGATCCCGATTACCAAAGCTGCCGCCCAGCAGGCCACCCTGGCGGAAGGCGGCTGGCGATGGGATAAGGGTGTGTGCCGCTTCTGTGGCGTCGGTTGCGGGATTATGGTGGCCACCAAGGATGATAAGGTGGTGGCTGTGAAGGGGGACCCGGCCGCGCCGGTCAATCGGGGCCTGAACTGCATCAAGGGCTATTTCAACGCCAAGATCATGTATGGGGCCGATCGGCTCACCGAACCGATGCTGCGGGTCAATGCCCGGGGCCAGTTCGACAAGCAGGGCAAGTTCCGGCCGGTGAGTTGGGAAAAGGCCTTCGAGGTGATGGCCCAGCAGTTCAAGAAATATTATAAGGAGCTGGGCCCCACCGGGGTGGCCGTATTCGGCTCGGGCCAGTACACCATCCAGGAAGGCTACGCCATGGCCAAGCTCATGAAGGCCGGCTTCCGCAGCAACAATATCGATCCCAACGCCCGCCACTGCATGGCCAGCGCCGTGGCCGGCTTCATGCAGACGTTCGGCATCGATGAGCCCTCGGGCAACTACGACGATATCGAACTGACCGACACCATGATCCTGTGGGGCGCCAATATGGCCGAGATGCACCCCATACTCTGGTCCCGGGTCACCGACCACCGGCTGTCGAACCCAAGCCGGGTGAAAATAGTCAACCTTACGACCTTCACGAATCGCTGTTCGGACCTGGCCGACCTGGAGATAATCTTCAAGCCCCAGACCGACCTGGCTATCTGGAATTATATCGCCCGGGAGATCGTTTACGAACACCCCGAGGCTATTGATTGGGATTTCGTTAACAACCATACAGTTTTCGCCACCGGTTATGTCGATATCGGCTTCGGCATGCGCAGCGATTCCAACCACCAAAAATTCAAAGAGAGCGAAAAGGACACCGTTTCCCAGGAGACCGCCAAGGTAGTTAGCGCTAACGAGGGTGTGACCTTGGGGTACGCCGGCTATAGCGCCGGGGACGTCATGGAGATGAAACATTCGGGGCAGGCGGGCGACCACTGGCTGATCTCCTTTGAGGACTTCAAGCGGGCGCTGGCGCCCTATACCCTGGACTTCGTCTCCCGGCTTTCCAAGGGGGATCAGCACGAGACCCTGGAAGTATACCAGGCCAAATTAAAGCAATTAGCCGGCCTCTATATGGAGCAGGGCCGCAAGGTGGTCTCCTTCTGGAGCATGGGCTTTAACCAGCACACCCGGGGCACCTGGGTCAACGAGCAGGCCTATATGGTTCACCTGCTGCTGGGTAAGCAGGCCCTGCCCGGCAACGGCGCCTTCAGCCTCACCGGGCAACCCTCTGCCTGCGGGACGGCTAGGGAGGTGGGCACATTCGCTCACCGGTTGCCGGCGGATATGGTGGTGACCAATCCCGCCCACCGGGCCATCTCAGAGAAGAACTGGAAGATCCCCGCCGGCACGCTGAACCCCAAAGTGGGCTCGCACTATACCAAGCTGTTACGCGACATCGAGGATGGCAAAATCAAATGGAGCTGGGTGCAGGTGTGCAACCCGTGGCAGAATACGGCCAATGCCAATCACTGGGTCACGGCCGCCCGGAAGATGGATAATTTCATCGTGGTGTCCGACGTCTACCCCACCATCTCCGCCAAGGTGGCCGACCTGATATTGCCCAGCGCCATGATCTTCGAAAAATGGGGGGCCTACGGCAATGCCGAGCGCCGGACCCACCATTGGCGGCAGCAGGTCACCCCCGTTGGGCAGGCCATGCCCGACCTGTGGCAGTACATCGAATTTTCCAAGCAGTTTAAACTCCGTGAGGTGTGGAAAGCCTGGAAGATAAACGAGGATTTGACTCTGCCCGACGTCCTGGCAGAGGCAAAAAACATGGGATTTAGTCCCGATGATACGCTCTATGACGTCCTGTTTGCCAATAGTGAAGCCCGGCAGTACCCCTGGCCCGACCCGATTGGGGAGGGCTTCCTCAATACCGAAGCCGCCGGAGACTCACGGAAGGTGGCCGGCTTTGGGGGATACGGATTCTTCGTGCAGAAATACCTCTGGGAGGAGTACCGCACCTTCGGATTGGGACACATGCACGACCTGGCTGATTTCGACACCTACCACCGAACCCGGGGACTGCGTTGGCCGGTAGTTAACGGCCAGGAGACCCCCTGGCGATTCAACACCAAATATGATCCGTACGCCCGGGAACTTGGGGATGGCAAGCAGTTCGCCTTCTACGGACCGGCCCTGAAGGAGCTGCCTAAGGGGGACTTGACCGGTCCCCGTTCAGGGGGCAAGACCTCCTTGAAGAACAAGGCTAAAATATTCTTCCGGCCGTATGTGGATCCACCGGAAATGCCCGACGAACAATACCCCTTGTGGCTGTCTACCGGCCGGGTACTGGAGCACTGGCACACCGGCACCATGACCATGCGGGTACCCGAACTGCACCGGGCCGTACCGGAGGCCTTATGCTACATCAACCCCCAGGAGGCCAGCCGCCACAGTATCGGTAACGGCGACCTGGTATGGCTGGAGAGCCGTCGCGGCCGGGTGAAGGTGCGCGTGGCTACCCGCGGCCGGAACCGCATGCCCGAGGGGATGGTGTTTGTGCCCTTTTTTGACGAGCGGGTGCTGATCAACAAGCTGACCCTGGACGCCACCTGTCCCATATCCAAGCAGACCGACTTCAAGAAGTGTGCCGTCAAGTTGTACCGGGTATGACCGGGGACCACAGGGTTAAGGAGTGGCTATTACGTCAATCGATCATCGTGACCGAATAGCTATTGGGTTAGGGATGGTAGCTGTGCTGCTCGTTATGGGATGCAGCCCGGTGCCCGGACCACAGGCTACAGGAGCCGGCTCAGCTGGCGACATTCCCGATACGGCCCTGAGCTACCGCCACGAGCCGCTGGACAGTGCGGCGGTGACACCCGGGACCCGGTACTCCGCTAGCGAACCGGGTGAGAGCCAACTGCTGGAGCGATCCTATGAGAACGCGCCGCCACTTATCCCGCACAGTCTGGCCGATCTACTGCCCATCACCAGGACCAGGAACGACTGCCTGGAGTGCCACCATCCCGATGCAGCCGAAGATTTTGAGGCCACCGCCATGCCGCCCACCCATTTCTACGACTACCGGCGCAACCGGCGACTGGAAGATGGCAACCCGGCCATGTATAATTGCACCCAGTGCCACGTCCCCCAAGCCGACGCACCGGAACTGGTCAAGAACACGTTCCAGCCCCGGTTTCGGGATGATGCGGGCCGGCATTCGTCCAACCTGTTTGACGTGCGCGATGAGGGGGTCGAGGAAGATTAGCGGTCAGGGTTGCCAGTGCACGGGCGGATGGCCGGGAGCAATCCCATCACGGTAGCCGGGCGGCGATCCATATTTGGGGTGTGCCATACATGAATGTCTCCAGCATAGTGGTGCGTACCAAGCCGGCGGCGGTCAAATCGGTGATGGCCGCGCTGGAGAAAAGTGGCTTGTGCGACGTTTTCTTCTCAGATAAGCAAGGGCGGATAGTCGTAACGGTGGAAGGTGAGACCGTGGATGGAGAGGCGGAGAAATTACTGGCGATCCAGAAGCTGCCGGATGTGCTGGGGGCCGATCTGGTGTATGCGTTTAGTGATGAGGGGGACTGACCCCGCTCCCTGAACAACCGCCAAGCCCGCCTTCGGACGGGCCTTAGGGCGCAGGTACAGCTCCTAAGCTGTAGCCCAATCAATTTCCGAATGGAATCCCTTTTATTGGTCTTTCACAGATTCCGGCGCGGGTTCGGTCGTCTCCTCTTCCACTGCCGGCTCGGCGGCAGGCTCAGCTGCCTCCTGCACTGCCGGCTCGGCGGCCGGGGCTTCCTTTTCAGCTTTCTTGGCACAACCGGCAAAGATAAATGTACCGGCAATCAATAGTACAATCAGCCTTTTAATCATCGAAGTTCTCCTTATTAGTCCCATGATACTTATAAGCTTAGGCGAAAAATCACCTTCAAGCGAGATTAATTTTGCCAAATTCAGTTTTATTATCTGTGGCCCCAGATCCACGCTGGTGCGATGGATAGGGATATCGACCGGGCCATCATTTGACCCACTTATGCCCAGGTAAAGGATAGTAAAAAGCCATAAAAAGGTTCATGCCTGTCGATGGGGGAGGCGAGCCTATGAGGGAAAGGAAAAATGCAAAATGGGCCCTGATTCAAACAATCCCTTTGGTCCGCCCATTCAGCAAACTCCCCCCCGATGGCAGGGTGCAGGGTAAATTTTTCTAAGAGCGGGGGAATATAGGGATTTTTGGGAGGGCTGTCGTGCGCCTGGTGCGCCGCCCAAACCGTTGGCAGGTATTTCCTAGCCCAAAAAAAAGCCGGCCCCGATAAATCGGGACCGGCCTTAGTTTCTGCCTTGAAGGTGGAGGTTTCCCCGCCATCGGCGGGGTCTAGTCCGCCAGCTGGCGGTCTAGTACATCCCTTCCATGCCTCCCGGGGGCATGGGCGGTGCCTTATCCTCTTCCTTCTTGTCGGCGATCAGCGCCTCGGTGGTGATCAGCAAACTGGCCACACTGGCGGCGTTCTCCACTGCTATGCGGGTCACCTTGGTGGGATCGATGATCCCCAGAGAAAACATCTGGCCATACTTCTCATTCTGGGCGTCAAAGCCGAAGTCGGCGGACTTGCTGTCCCTGACCTTGGCGAAAACCACCGACCCTTCCTGGCCGGCGTTCTCCACGATCTGGCGCAACGGGTACTCCAGCGCCTTCTTCAGGATCTCGGCGCCGATCTTCTGGTCGGCGTTCTCCAATTTAGCGGTATCGATGGCCTTGATGGCGCGCACCAGCGACACACCGCCGCCGGGGATGATCCCCTCTTCCACCGCCGCCCGGGTGGCATGCAGCGCGTCCTCAACGCGGGCCTTCTTCTCTTTCATTTCCACCTCGGTGGATGCGCCCACGCTCAGCACGGCCACTCCGCCGGAGAGCTTGGCCAGCCGCTCGCGCAGCTTCTCCTCGTCGTAATCCGAGGTGGTTTTATCGATCTGCACCTGGATCTCGTTGATGCGGGCCATTATGTCTTCCTTGGACCCCCCACCTTCTATTAATGTGGTGTTATCCTTGTCGATCACGATCCGCTTGGCCGTGCCCAGGTAGTTCAGGGTGGCGTTTTCCAACTTGTAACCCTGATCCTCCGAAATCACAATGCCACCGGTGAGGGAAGCGATGTCTTGCAACATGGCCTTACGGCGGTCACCGAAACCGGGGGCTTTGACGGCGGCTACTTTGAGAGAGCCGCGCAACTTGTTGACCACCAGGGTGGCCAGCGCCTCGCCGTCCACGTCCTCGGCTATGATCAGCATCGGCTTGCCGGTCTGGGCCTGCTTCTCCAGGATGGGCAGCAAATCCTTCATGGAGCTGATCTTTTTTTCATGGATCAATATATAGGCGTCCTCCAGTTGGGCTTCCATCTCCTGGGGGTCGGTGACAAAGTAGGGGGAGAGATAACCGCGGTCGAACTGCATCCCCTCTACCACATCCAGCTCCATGACGGTGGTCTTGCCTTCTTCCACGGTGATGACGCCGTCATTGCCCACCTTTTCCATGGCGTCGGCAATTTTGTTGCCGATCTCGGAATCGCCGTTGGCGGAGATGGTGCCCACCTGGGCGATTTCATCTTTGCCGCCCACGTCGCGGCTCTGCTTCTTAAGGGATTCCACAACCTTGGTGACGGCCCAATCCACGCCCCGTTTCAGGTCCATGGGGTTGGCGCCGGCTGTGACGTTTTTGAGCCCTTCGTTGATGATCGCCTGGGCCAGGACTGTGGCGGTGGTGGTACCGTCACCGGCCAGATCGGAGGTCTTGGAGGCTACCTCGCGTACCATCTGGGCGCCCATATTCTCAAAGGGATCCTCCAGTTCGATCTCCTTGGCCACCGTAACGCCATCCTTGGTGATGGTGGGAGCGCCGAACTTCTTATCGATTACCACGTTACGGCCCTTGGGGCCCAAGGTCACCTTGACTGCTGCGGCCAGCTTATCAACCCCTGCTTTGAGGCTCCGCCGGGCATCAGCATCGTAAACCAGAATCTTTGACATGGAATTATTTCCTTCCTTAGATGGGGTTCAATCCGCCTGATTATAGAATTGCGAGAATATCGCTCTCACGGACGATAAGATACTCAGTATCATCGATAGTGACTTCGGTGCCGGAATACTTACCATACAGCACTTTGTCGCCTTTCTTGACCTGCGGCGCGACCAACTTTCCGTCCTCGGTCTTGCCCGGACCCACCGCCACTACTTCACCTCGCTGGGGCTTTTCTTTAGCGGTATCCGGCAGGTAGATCCCGCCCTTGGTAACGTCCTCCGATTCGTCCGCCTTGATAACGACGCGATCATGCAGAGGCTTCAATTTCATCTGTGATCTCCTTTAATTAACATTTAAAATCCCTATTCAACCCTTTTATATACTGGGAATGCCACCTGCTGAGGACTAAAGTCCCCTCTCAGGCAGCGTTAAATTTATTTATAACATTTAGAGGATGGAAGACAAATTAGCAGTCTAAGGGCTAGAGTGCCAGAAGTACGCTATTACTGGCCGGTGCTGCCGAAACCGCCGTCGCCGCGGCTGGTCTCCGAGAGCTCGTCCCGCAGCTCGTATTCGATGGGTGTGCCGTCCAGGGCCACCAGTTGGAACAGGCGGTCGCCCCGGCGAACGGTGAACGGCTCGCTCTTGATATGGTCGCAGGAGGCCATGATCTCACCCCGGTAGCCACCGTCGATCAAGCCGATGGAGTTGGACATGCGCAGGGGGGTCTTCGCAATGGAAGATCTGGGCAACAGCAGGTAAGCCCGGCCGTCTCCCGGCTGGCACTGGATCCCCAGGTGAATCATGGCGGTCTCACCGGGCGCGAAGGTCTGGTCCTCCATGACGAACAGGTCCAGGCCGGCGTCACCGGGATGGTAATGGCCGTGATTGGAATACAGTTCCCGGGCGGTCTGGTTCAGTGGTTTTAGATAAAGTTTCACGTGAGGGGATGTTACGGTTAGAGGTGGCAAGTTTCGAAGCCAATTTTCTACCTGCGTGGGGAGCCCTCAGCCTACCTCACCCCGCTCACTTCGTGAGGCCCCTCTCCTGAAGGCGAGGGGAAGAATAGTTCAGCATTAAACCATACTGTTTCTAGTATATTAGGCAGTGATTGAGAAGGGCGAAGACAATCCCAAGGGCGAATTAGCCATTCATTATCGCTCAAAGGTTATAACCGAGATTGGCCGGAAGCTTCGGAGAAGTTCCACTAAATCAGAAAACGTA
>JADFMC010000070.1 GCA_022564085.1 Fidelibacterota bacterium
AATATCCCGCCGGCCACTGGTTGTATTTTCGTGGATTCATTACCACCAAGTTTATCGGTCGTAGGTGGTGGCTCAAGTTGAGCGCCCGAATTATTCACGGGCAGTCCAGTCTCATGATCAAGTATTAGAACGCTATACACTTGGGTTTCCGTGGCTGTTGGAAGCCCCGACTGTGGGTCAAACTGCAGGCTAGTGTCAGGATACTGATGGGCCACATTGAAAACATTGGTCTGGGCGAGCAGCGGGCTGCCGAAGAGGAGTAGGATGGCTGCTAATCTTTTCAAGAGGTATTCTCCCGTAGTGTACTGATTAACAGACTCAGACACGAATTTAACAGCGCCCAGAAATAACTACACAATATTCTCACACCTCATGCTTGTTACCGCACTGTGAGCTAATTGGATAAAAACTAAGGGAGACATTTCAAGTTTCCAAGGATTATCTCACGTCTCATCCGCAGCGTCTCCGGCTAGATCAGTTCGCGCTGATTAAGGATCTGATCGCCGCGCCCTTCGTAGAGATCTACCGGCTGCAAGTTCTTAAAATATTCAGGATTTTAAGTCCTGGTAATTATTAGTCTCCCGCCTCGCCCGTTGGCCGGGCTACGGCCAGAGGGGATGCGATTGTACCCCGCCGGCCCTGCCATCTGTGTGGCGGGTCAGCAAAACATATGCCGTCACCCAACTATTCATGGCTGGGTTAAAAGCCCAACCAAACCGGCAGACGTCCTTTAGGGCGTTGTCTTAATAAGGGTGCCAACAACCTCGCCTGTTGCAGTCTTGTTATCTAACCCCAGCCGTGAACTGCGGGGCCGGCAGCTCTGTTTATCGGTGGAAATTCGCGGCGAAAATGCTAACGGTCAATCTTCCGGCTTGGTCATGCTCAGGGGATCCAATAGGCGGCTGAGCTCCTCATCGGAGAGGATGTTTTTCTCCCGGGCCACTTCCCGCACCGTGCGCCCGGAGGCATAGGCCTCCTTGGCGATAGCTGCGGCGGCATCGTAACCGATCACCGGCGCCAGGGAAGTGCTCATGGCCAGGCTGCCCTCAATGTTGTCGGCGCATTTCTGCTCGTCCACCCCTAATCCTTCGATCAGTTTAGTGCGGAATATCCGGGCGGCGCCGGCCAGAATCTCGATACTCTCCAGCAGGTTGTGGGCAATCAGCGGCAGCATCAGGTTCAGCTCGAAAACCCCACCCAAACCCCCCTGGGTGATGGCGGCGTCGTTGCCGATCACCTGCGCGGCAGTCTGAATTACCGACTCGCAGATCACCGGGTTTACTTTGCCGGGCATAATGCTGGAACCGGGCTGCACCGCCGGTAGTTGCAGCTCGCCCAACCCCGCCCGGGGCCCGGAGCCCAGCCAGCGGATATCGTTGGCGATCTTGGAGAGGCTGATGGCGATGGTTTTGAGCGCGCCGGAGGCCTCCACCGCACTGTCGGCGGTGGCCTGGGCCTCGAAGTGGTTGCGGGCCTCATGGAACTTTAGGCCGGTCAGCTTGGAGAGCTCCTTGGCCACCTGGCCGCCGAACTCCCGATGGGTATTGATCCCGGTGCCCACGGCGGTGCCTCCCAGCGCCAGTTGGCTCAGGGCCTTAAGGGCTTGGTCTACCCGGCCCAGGCCGTATTGCACCATGGCGGCATAGCCGGAAAACTCCTGGCCCAGCCGGATGGGGGTGGCATCCTGCAGGTGAGTGCGGCCGATCTTGATGATCTTGTCGAAGTCCTTGGCCTTGGTATCCAGCGCTGTATATAAAGCCTGCAATTGCGGTTTCAGCGATTGCGCCAGGGCGATGGATGCGGCCAGGTGAATCGAGGTGGGGATTACGTCGTTGCTGGACTGGCCCTTATTAACGTGGTCGTTGGGATGCACCGGTTCGTGGCTGCCGATCTGGCCGCCCATCAACTCACTGGCCCGGTTGCCGATCACCTCATTGGCATTCATATTGCTGGAGGTCCCGGAGCCGGTCTGAAAAACATCGATAGGGAATTGGTCATCCAATTTGCCATCGATAACTTCTTGGGCGGCCTGCATTATAGCATGGCCCCGTTTTTTGTCCAGCAGCCCCAGGTTCTGGTTTACCTGGGCCGCAGCCCATTTGATCATCCCCAGAGCCCGGATCATACCGGTGGGAATGGTCAGGCCGCTGACAGGGAAATTTTCCACAGCCCGTTGGGTCTGGGCGCCATAATAGGCCCCCTCAGGCACCCGCATCTCACCCATCGAATCCCGTTCAACCCTGGTTCCCATGGCGCTACCTTTTATAATTCGCTAAAGTGGTAGATTGCGGTCGGCCGCGTGGCCCGAAACTTATCCGCCTTCCCGTTCGGAGGCTTCGCGCACCGGCCGGGGGGGCAGATTCAGAATTTCCTTCTGATAAAATAGCGCCAGGTGATTTACGATGTCCCGCATGGAAACAAATCCTTCAGGTTTGCGCTTATCACCGACGATGGGTATATGGCGATAGCCCCGGTCGTACATGTGGTTGAGGGCATGGGCGATGGAGTCGTCCATGCGCAGTACATCGGGATTGGCAGTCATATGCTCGCCGGCGGTGGCCTTGCTGTGATCCAGCCCCCGGCCCATCACCCGGCGGATCAGGTCCCGTTCAGTGAGGATACCCACCAGCCGGCCACCGTCTTCCACGAGCACACAACCGACATGGTTCTTCATCATCAACGCTACTACGTCCTTGATGGGTGTGGCCCGGTTCACCAGGGTCAGCGGCTGAAGTCCTAAGGCACTGAGGGGGTCATCCAGATGCACCGCCGCCACCAGAGTGGGAGCGTCTTCTTCCCGCTCGTCCATTTGTTGGAGTTCGTCATCTAGTTCTTCGGTCATAGTGTCCTCCTTAGCTCTTCAGTCTACAATCCAGGTATGCCCCTCGTGGAGCAGCGCCTGCAAGTCACCTTTGCCCAGCTGCTGTACTGCTGCCTCGATCTGGCGGTGCACCAGGTCCTCGTAAGTATCCTGTTGTTCCTGATAGATAATCCCCAGTGGGGTGGGAAAATCGGCCATGTAGGTCAGCTCGCTGAGCATGAGCGCTAACATTTTATCACTCTTGTCGTGGACCACAATATCGTCCACCGAATAACCATCCTGCTCCAGGTCCACCACCACCGGCCGGTGCCCGTCCATCCGGATACCCTTATTATGGCCTTCGCCGAATAACATCGGTTGGCCGTCTTCCAGCAGCAGCTGGTGCTCCAGTTTATGGGGCTTTTCCGATAGATCGACAAAGGCGTTATCGTTGAAAATCAAGCAATTCTGGTATATTTCCAGGAAAGAGGTCCCTTTATGCTGGTAGGCGGCGGCGAGCATTTTCTGTAGATGCTTGCCCTCCACATCCAGGCTGCGAGCGATGAAAGTACCGGCGGAACCCAGGGCGAAGGCCGGCGGGTTTAACGGACGGTCAACCGAACCGAAGGGCGTGCTTTTAGTCTTTTTACCGGGCTCGGAGGTCGGTGAATATTGCCCCTTGGTCAACCCGTAAATCCGGTTGTTGACCAGCAGAATATTTATATCAAGATTACGTCGCAAGAGGTGCACCAGGTGGTTAGCGCCGATACTGAGGCTGTCGCCGTCGCCGGTGACCACCCAGACGCTCAGGTCGGGATTGGCCAACTTGACGCCGGTGGCCACGGTGGTGGCCCGGCCGTGAATCGTATGAAAGCCATAGGTATTCATATAGTAGGGGAACCGGCTGGCACAACCGATCCCGGAGATGAATACTATCTGCTCTTTGCGATGTCCCAACTCCGGGAAGGTTTTCTGCACCTGCGCCAGGATGGAATAATCGCCGCAGCCCGGACACCAGCGTATGACCTGGTCCGAGACGAAATCCTTGCGCTTAAGGGCGGGCTGTTCGATTTCAGCCGTATTAACCGACATCTTATTTTTCTCCCAAAATTTGTATTATTCTTTCTTCGATCTCGCTGGGAAAGAACGGCTTCCCGCTCACTTTGCTAAGCACATTCGCATCAACTAGAAATTCGGCCCTGATGATCCGGGTCAATTGGCCGGTGTTGATCTCGGGCACGATGATCTTGGGGAACCGCAGCAGCAACTCACCCAAATTGGAAGGGAACGGGTTCAGGTGGCGCAAGTGCAACTGCGATACCGAATAGCCCTGTTTGCGAGCGCTGTCCACGGCCGCCCGGATGGCGCCATAGGTGGAGCCCCAGCCCAAAACCAGCAGCTCGCTGGAATCATCCCCATGGATGGTGGCCAGCGGAATATTCCGGGCCACCACCGCCACCTTCTGGGCCCGGCGGTCCACCATCTGTTGGTGGTTATCGTAGTCGCCGCTGACGTTGCCGGTGCGGCTGTCCTTCTCTAAGCCACCAATACGGTGTTCCAGAGCCGGTGTTCCCGGTACGGCCCAACCACGGGCCATGGCTTCCTGATCGATGAAATCGAAGGGATAAAACTCGCCGTTGGAGTCGGTTACCTTGTGATTTTTAATTGGTGGCAAGGCATCAATATCCGGGAGCAGCCAAGGTTCGGAGCCGCTGCCCAAATAGCCGTCGGATAATAGGATTACCGGGATCATATGCTCGATGGCGATCCGGCAGGCCTCATAGGCGGTGTTAAAACAGTCGGCCGGGGTGGCCGCCGCCAGCACCACTATGGGTGATTCGCCATTACGTCCATACATGGCCTGGAACAGGTCGGATTGCTCTGTTTTGGTGGGCATACCGGTGCTGGGTCCGCCGCGCTGCACATTGATGGCCACCAGGGGCAGTTCCGCAGATATGGCCAGACCCATCGCCTCGGATTTCAAGGCCATGCCCGGTCCGCTGGTGGCGGTGACAGCCAAGGCGCCGGCGTAAGCAGCTCCGATGGCAGAGGTCACGGCCGCGATCTCATCCTCCGCCTGGAAGGTCAAAACCCGGAAATGCTTATAGCCCGACAAGATATGCAGAATATCGCTGGCGGGGGTGATGGGATAACCGGAGAAGAACAGCCGCAGGCCGTTTAAATTGGCTGCCGCCACCAACCCCATAGCGAGGGCCTGGTTACCCATTATATTGCGGTAGGTGCCGGCCGGCTTCTTAGCTTTGAGCACCACATAACTGGTTGATATTTCTTCGGTGGTGTACCCGAAATTGAAGCCCGCCTGCAGGGCCCGTTTATTGGCTTCCACGATTTCGGGGCGGCTTTTGAACTTGGTTTCGATAAACTTGATCGTGGTGTCCATGGGACGGCTATACATCCAGTATAGCAGCCCCAGGGCGAACATGTTAGTGGAGCGGGCGATAATCTTGGGTGGCAACCCCATATCGGACAGGGCTTCCCCAACCAGCCTGGTCATGTCGACATCGATCAGCTTGTAATCGACCAGCGTCTGGCCGTCTTCCAGAGGGTTGGAGTCCCACCCGGCCAGTTGCAGGTTGCGTTTATTAAAATTGGCGGCATTGACAATGATGGTGCCGTTGGACCGCAGATCGGACAAATGCACCTTCAGAGCAGCGGGATTCATGGCGACCAGTACGTCGGGGTGATCACCCGGTGTCTGAATTTCCCGGCTGGAAAACTGAATCTGGAACGAACTGACACCGGCCAACGATCCGGCCGGGGCGCGAATCTCCGCAGGGAAATCCGGCAGTGTCGCCAAATCATTCCCCACTAGAGCAGTTGTGTCGGTGAATTGGTGCCCGGTAAGCTGCATACCGTCTCCCGAATCACCGGCGAACCTGATGGTTACCTGCTCCAGCGTCTCGACGTTTTTCTTGGAACCTTTTTTGGTCTCACTCATGATCTAATATTTTGTTATTCTCATATTATGATTGCTGCCCGGCCATCATTTCCACCAAAAGTTGCCTTTGGCCGATAGCAAAGTTACCAACGACCATTCGATTTACGGTACGTTTTTCCCAGTGCGCCAATCACTCCTTGTGAGGCGTGAGAGTTGGTATATTTTGGATGCCCGGTTAGATATCAATGGATAAATTAGCAGCGCTATGCATAAACGATTGACGCAACTCAGTCACGGTTCCGGTTGAGCTTGTAAGCTCGGTCCCAGCGAGCTGGCCCAGGTGCTGGGCCATTTACCGCGCCAGAAACCGAACCAACGGGTCGTGGTGGGCTATGAATCCTCCGACGATGCCGCCGCTATGCGTCTGGACAACGGGGCCCTCCTTTTGCAGACTGTGGATTTCATCACCCCGGTGGTGGACGACCCCTACCAGTTCGGGCAGATTGCCGCAGCCAACTCGCTCTCAGACATTTACGCCATGGGAGGCCGGCCGCTGATGGCCCTGAACGTGGTGGCTTTCCCGCGCGACCTACTGCCCCTGACCATGCTGGAAGAGATCCTCAAAGGCGGTATGGCTAAGGCGCAGGAGGCGGGTATACCCATTTTGGGCGGCCATACCATAGAAGACCACGAACCTAAATACGGGCTGGTGGTCACCGGCGAAGTGCAGGAAAATCAACTGATCCGTAACAACACCGCCCGGCCCGGGGATCTGCTGATCCTGACCAAACCGCTGGGCACCGGCATCATTGCCACGGCCATCAAAGAAGCCCAGGCCGACGACCAGGTGGTGGCACAAGCCGGCCGGACCATGGCCACCTTAAACCGGGCCGCCGCCGAGGCCGCCCAGGAAGTAGGGGTCAATGCCATGACCGACGTGAGCGGTTTCGGCCTGCTGGGCCACCTGCTTGAGATGTGCACCGCCAGCGGCGTGAAGGCGCACCTGGAACTTAAAAGCCTGCCGGTCCTGCCCGGCGCCCGGGAACTGGCCGAAAAAGGCTTTATTCCCGGAGGCAGCCGGCGGAACCTGAAGCACGTTGAGCAAGCCCTAACGATTGACGGGCCGCTCACCGAAGTGGATACCCTGATCGCCGCCGATGCCCAGACATCGGGTGGGCTGCTGATGGCCGTGCACAGCAAAAAAGCCGACCGCCTGCTGGCCGCCCTCAAGGAACGGGGCGTCAGCGAAGCGGTCTTTATCGGGGCGCTGGCATCGGGCGGGCCTTCTACCATCACCCTCAAAGCCAAGTAAGATTTAGATACTCGATCCTCGATATTGGATGTTCGATAGGCGGTGGGATCCCGTCTGCCGTTGGATCAAAAGAATCGTTGCGAGAAACTCGTAACTCGTAACTCGTAACTAACTGCTAGAGCGGTTCGGTCTTTAATTCCAACAGCACAAAATCGCGGCCCTCTTCCAGCAGCTTGGCGATGGCGGACAGGCGCTTCTCGGTAACCTCTTTCTGGGCCGCCACGGTGACGAAGGCCAGATCGGCCCGGTTCCACAGCTCCTGCTGACCAACTTCGGCCACCGATATGTTCATCCGGGCGGAAACCCGCTCCCGCAAGGCCTTCACCACCCGGCGCTTTTCCTTAATGGAGTGGGCATCGGGGATGGCGATGGTGGCGCGCAGGAGGGAGATGTGCATCGGGGAATTTAAGAAAACAGTTGTCTTGAGCTGGTGCCAGCCTTAATATACGATGAATATATCGTACGATAATAACATCGTACGTGATAAATATCGTACGAAGTTAGTATCGTATTTGTGGAGTAGCTCATGACTTCCTTCGAAAAACAGATCAAACCAATCACACTCACCGTCGGGACTACTGTAAACGAAAAGTCAGCTCGCGGCACCGTCTATGGGCGGGACGAATTAGTTGAGAAGCTCTGGGACGACATTAAATCGAGCAGCATCAGCCTGATCGGTGAACGCCGTACCGGTAAGACATGGGTTCTGCGACTAGCACAAGCATTAAAGCCAGCGCAAGCCGAAACATTTTGGTTCGATGCGGAGAAAGTCCATTCCACTACTGAATTCGTGCGCCGATTGAACCAGGAACTCCATGCTAAAGGGCTAATGTCGAAAAACGTTGCTAGGGTTTTCTCAAGCTTGGCCCGCCGAATTGGGTTTGGGCTAGAGGGGATCAAAGGGACAATAGAAATAAAGAATCCTGATGAGTGGCCACTATTTCTACAGTCAACAATCGGTGAGTTCGTTCAATACGCTGGCAATCGAAATGCTGTGCTTATGATCGACGAGCTACCGCTTTGTCTCGATTCTATCGCGAGCGCTCAAGGACACGCCGCGGCATCCAAGGTACTAGATGAATTACGTGCCCTTAGGATGGCACATCCCTCCCTCCGTATGGTTTTCTGTGGCTCACTCGGACTGCACATTGTGCTGAAAAAACTCGAGGACGAGGGATACAAAGGCCAACCAACTAACGATCTCATTACCTTCGATGTCCATCCTTTAAATGAGCACGATTCCCTGTTTTTTGCAGCCGGTTTGATCGTTGGTGAAAAAATTGGATATTCACATCTGGAGCAAGTAAGTCTGGCAGTTGCGCAGGCTGGCTCACATATACCATACTATATCCAGCATATTGTGAAATATATGAAAAACCAACAGCCATTCGATTACACACCTGAGGACGTAGCTGCAATCCCGGAAAAACTGTTTGAAGCGTCTGGTGATCCGGCTCGCTTCAGACATCATGATAAACGTCTAGATGTCCATTACCCCGAGGATATCGTCGAAAAAGCGCGATCAGTGCTGGACGTTTTATCCCTCGAACCGGATGGTCTGGATGACGGATCACTTCTAAACTTGGTCAAACACAATCCCAAGACAGTGACTATTGATCCTGAGTCCTTGCAAGAGGTGGTCAGAATCTTCCAGGATGACCATTACATCGAAAAATCCGACGGGCGATGGAGAT
>JADFMC010000071.1 GCA_022564085.1 Fidelibacterota bacterium
GTCTCACCGGTCTGCCCCTGGGCCTGGCCCCGGCGGATATCCACCTCCATGACACCTACTATGTCATCGCTCATTTCCATTACATGGTGGCGCCGGGTACCATCTTTGCCCTGTTTGCCGGCATATACCACTGGTTTCCCAAGATCACCGGCAGGCGGATGAACGAGACCCTGGGGAAGATCCATTTCTGGGGATCGTTCGTATGCATGAACGGCATATTCATGCCCATGTTCGCCCAGGGAATGGCCGGCATATCCCGCCGCCTCTGGGATGGGGGGATCTCGTATCAGTTCGCCCAGGATGCCGGTGTGCTCTGGTCTAATGAGTTGATATCCATCTCAGCCTGGGTGCTGTTCCTGTTCCAGATCCCATTCGTATACAATCTCATCAGGAGCATCAAGGGGGGCGAGGTAGTGGACGATAATCCGTGGGAGGCCACCACCCTGGAGTGGGCCGCGCCCTCCCCGCCGCCCCATGGCAATTTCACCCAGGTGCTCACAGTATATCGCCCGGCCTACGAGTACAGTGTACCCGGCGCCGATAAGGACTTTTTACCACAACATCAGCCAGAGGAGGGATAGGCGTCCGTGGAAACCATCCCCTACACCGTTACACCTCGTGAAGATACCGGGCTGATCAACGCCAAGCTGGGCATCTGGCTGTTCCTGGCATCGGAAGTGATGCTGTTCGGCGGGTTGTTCTCAGCTTACATTTTCCTGCGGCTGGGGGCGGTCAGCTGGCCGGAAGGTTCCTCGATCCTTAATGTCCCCATCGGGACCTTCAATACCCTGGTGCTCATCGGCTCCAGCGTGACCATGGTCCTCTCCTGGGCCGCCCTGGCAGAGCAAAGGTTCGACCGTTTCCGCCTCTACCTGGGACTGACAATGCTGCTGTCGTTGCTCTTCCTGGTTGTGAAGGGCTTTGAGTATAGTGAGAAATTCTCTCACCATCTGTATCCCTCCTCCAGCTCGTTCATGGCCATCTATTTCACCCTCACCGGTCTGCACGCCCTGCACATCATCGGTGGGCTGGTGGTCAACGGTTACCTGTGGGGGCCGGGCAGCAAGATGTGGGCCAGCGACCCGGAGCGCTTCACCAACCGGGTGGAGATCGCCGGGCTCTATTGGCACTTCGTCGACCTGGTCTGGATTTTCCTCTTCCCGGTACTTTACCTGCTGTAGGAGTGGCCATGAGTAGTGCATCCTCGGATCCCGGTACACACACCAGAACCTATCTGACGGTCTTTGGCGCCCTGGCGATCCTCACGGTAGTTACCGTGACCGTCGGCTATATGAGTCTGCCGGTGGGAGCTGCCATCGTCGTAGCCCTGTCCATCGCCAGCCTTAAAGGCGCCCTGGTAGCCAGTTTCTTCATGCACCTAATTTCGGAACAGAAACCGATCTTGTGGCTCCTGCTGCTGACCCTGGGCCTGCTGCTGGTGCTGATTTTCATTCTCATAATTGCGTTTTACGATCACGCCGGGACTATCATTGTCACTTAAGCATTTTCATATATTTTTCATCGTGGTCTCCACGCTGGTGCTATTTGGGTTAGGAGTATGGGGACTGAATGGCTATTTCAAGCATGATGCTAACGGGAGCAACCTAATTATAGCGCTTATCGCATTCGTAGTAGGTGCAGTTTTGATCGTCTACGGCATCAAGGTGTTCCAAAAACTCAAGGCCTTGTGAGGAACTTATGAGGATAGTATCCACCATAGTGCAGATTGGGTCAATGGCGCTGGCGGTGGCCTTGGTTACGGCGCCTAGCGTGGCCCGGGCCTGTGCGACCTGTTTCGGTGCGGCTGATGATCCTACCAGCAAGGCTATACTCTACGCCGTATTCGGCCTGGTGGGCGTCACCAGCGGCGTTCTGGGCGGATTCGCCACCTTCTTTGTCTATCTCGCAAAGAAAGCGCGTGCCGCGCAGGCCAAGGATAATCAGCCGGCAGCGCAGTGACCCGAGGGGAGGAATAAAGTAGATGGAACAGTTCCTGGGTCTGCCGCCTTTGGCTTCGGTGCATGGGGCCGAGATCGATAATTTGATCAGTCTGATCCATTGGCTGATGTTGATCCTGTTTGTCGGTTGGGGGATTTATTTTATCTACGCCCTGATCCGTTTCCGGGCCCCAAGGCAGCCCAAAGCCGATTACGGGGGGGTGAAAGGCCATTTCTCCAGCTATATCGAAGTCGGTGTGGCTATTTTTGAGGGGGTCCTGCTGTTGGGCTTTGCGTTCCCCATCTGGGGTATGGTGAAGTACGAGATTCCCAGTGAGAGCGAGTCTACCGTGGTGCGGGTGGTGAGCGAGCAGTTTGTCTGGAACATCCACTATCCGGGGGCCGACGGCATCTTCGGCCGCACATCCATCGACCTGGTGGACAGCGAGACCAATCCCCTGGGGCTGGACTACGATGATCCCTATGCCAAGGATGACATCACTACCATCAACCAGCTGCACCTGCCGGTTGATAAGCCCGTCATCATCCACCTGTCGGCCAAGGACGTGATCCACAGCTTCTTCCTGCCGGTCATGCGAGTCAAGCAGGACGCCATTCCCGGTATGACCATCCCCGTGTGGTTCATCCCCAACCGCACCGGGGAGTCGGAGATCGCCTGCTCCCAGCTGTGCGGCCTGGGCCACTATCGCATGCGCGGCTTCCTCACGGTGGAAACCCAGGAGGAGTACGACGGCTGGCTGGCGGAACAGGCCGCCCTCCTGGAGGATGAAGAGGATGGTTGGTGGTAGGCGCTGACGGCCGGTGGCTTAAATTAGCCTCCAATCTTTGGAAACGAATCGGGTTTAAGGGAATCATCGCGGAGACAAGATGAAGTTGGCAAAAATTCTGCCGGCATACGGCTTCTACATTTTCCTGGGCATCATGGTGGCCAACGTGGCCATCGTTGCCGCAGTATTCAGCCACCGGTCGGAAGCAGCGGTTCCGTTACCGGTACTGGGTCAACTCCCCGATTTTAACCTGGTCAATCAGCAGGGCCAGGCAGTGGGCCTGACGACCCTGGAGGGCCAAATATGGGTAGCCGATTTCATCTTCACCACCTGCGCCGGTCCCTGTCCCATTATGAGCCGGAAGATGGCTGCCCTACAGCGGAAGTTTATGCACCAGCCACAACTGCACCTGGTGTCATTCAGCGTCAATCCGGAATACGATACACCGGCAGTGCTGGCGCAATACGCGGAGCGCTATGGCGCTCAAGACGATCGCTGGACATTCTTGACCGGCTCCATAGAAGAGATTCACCGCCTGGCGGCCGAGGGATTCAAAATGGGGTCTATAGAGACACCCGTGAACCACAGCACCTATTTCGCGCTGGTAGACGGCCAGGGGCGACTGCGCGGTTATTACAATAGCGAAGACGAACCAGCCATCAACACATTGATTGACGATATTGAGGGCTTGCTAGTTTCGCAGAGATGACTGTTTCGTCCTTACCACTGCTTAATGCCTCACTGAACGGCCTGTGCGCCGCTCTACTGGCAACCGCTTACTATTTCATCCGCCACAAGCAAATCAACCGGCATCGAAATACGATGCTGGCGGCAGTTGCGGTCTCGGTAGTATTCTTGTTTTCCTACATCACCTACCATTATATCGTCGGCGTCACTACCTTCCCAGGCCAGGGGCCGGTCCGGGGGCTTTATTTCACGGTGCTGCTCACTCATACGGTTCTGGCCGTCTCAAATGTGCCGTTGGTGATCATTACGCTACGGGCCGGTCTTGGGGGTCGATATCGCCGGCACCGGAAAATAGCCCGCTGGACGCTGCCAATTTGGTTCTACATCTCTGTAACCGGGGTGCTGATCTATCTTATGCTTTACCAAATTGACTATAGTTAATTCTGAAACTGTCCTTTCCATACAGTACTGATCTTGGATTAAATTGACCTACACGATGAGTGACCAGATTCCACAGGAGGAGACAGCTTGGCATCGCTATAGGGTCGCAATCTATTCCCTGGTGGTGGTCCCTTACCTGATCGCCTTCTTTGGAGTAGTGGTATTCACCGGCATGCGACTGATTGTCGGTGCCCCCCCTTCCATCCACTCCGCTATGGATTCCATTTCCCGGGGATCGGAGACTGAGCGCTGGCAGTCGGCGCTGGACATGATCAGTCTTCTTAGGCGGCATGCCGGGGAACAGTTGGACCAGGGTTTTGTCGACCAGTTAAGCTTTGAATACAATCGCGCGGCCGGGGAAAGAAAATCTTTTCTGCGCACCTACCTGGCCCTGGCCATGGGATTGACCAGGGACCCTCGTTTCGAGCCGCTTCTTTTGGAGGGCATCAACGACGAAGATGAGCCCAATCGCATGGCGGCCATCAAGGCGCTGGGGCTGGTAGGATCCGCCGCTGCCGAGGAATCCATACTGCAGTTGCTGAAAAATGAGGAGACGGTGATCGTGTTGGAATCCGTGGTGGCCTTAGGCCGTATCGGCCGGGCTAGCGCTGTACCGGCGCTGCTCCCGCTCCTGGATCATTCTGAGCCCAACATCCGCTGGGACACAGCCATATCACTGGCTAAACTTGGGGACCGGACGGGGCTGCCGATTATCAACCAGCTGCTCAGCCACGAATACTTCAATCAGTTTCCTCAGGTCGATATTAATGAGCAGGAAAAAGCCGTCCTGGTGGCCATCGAACTGGCCGTTCAACTGCGCGACCCCATATTCGAGGACAATTTAATTGTGCTTTCCAGGTCGGATGAGAACCTCACCATCGCCAACGCCGCTCTGCTGGCCTTGAAGGAATTTTAGATATTATAATCGCTATGATTGGCACCATCAGGTAATATAACGGGTAACGCCATGACTGATGCCTCAGCCACACCCACTCCCAGCGAAGCGCCGGCGCAGGAACCGGAGCAGGACTCCGCCGAGCCCATTGAGCGCAAAAGTTTTTTGTCCTGGCTCTCCGTCGGCTGGATAGCCTTTGCCGCAGCCACGGGCGGTTTCTTTACTATGATGGGCCGGTTCATGTTTCCCAACGTACTGTTTGAGCCTCCACAAAGTTTCACCATAGGCTTTCCGGATGATTTTCAGATCGGGGTGGTGGATGAGAGGTTCAAGGACTCCAGAGGGATCTGGGTTGTGCGCAGTTATGATGGGCTCTATGCTCTTTCAACAGTCTGCACCCATCTGGGGTGTACCCCCAATTGGCTGATAACCGACAACAAATTTAAATGCCCCTGCCACGGCAGCGGTTTCCGTAAATCGGGGATCAACTTCGAAGGACCCGCTCCCCGGCCGTTGGAACGATACAAGGTTACCCTGACTGAAGACGGCCAGGTATTCGTGGATAAATCGGTGAAATTCCAGTATGAGAAGGGGCAATGGGACCTACCAGGGGCCATACTAAAAGTTTGATGAGGAGGTTTGATAATGGCAGATAATGAGCGCAAAAGTTTGGGCTCCAGGATAACGGGGTCCATGGTCTGGACCTCCATCTTTCGTACTCCCTTCCCCACTACCAGAAGCGAACGGCTCAAAAGCATCTTGAACAATGTGTTCCTGCATCTACACCCGGCCAAGTTATCGAGGCACGCCGTCAAGCTTAAATACACCTGGTGCATGGGGGGACTATCATTCTACCTGTTCATTGTATTGACTATTTCGGGTATTCTTTTAATGTTCTACTATCGTCCCACGGTGGAATATGCCTATACCGATATCGTCGACCTTTCAGAACAGGTCCCCATGGGAATCATGCGTGAGATTCATCGTTGGACCGCCCACATGATGGTGATCACGGTGCTGCTGCACATGTTCCGGGTGTTCATGACGGGTAGTTATAAGCCGCCCCGGGAGTTCAACTGGGTGGTGGGTGTTCTCCTGCTGACCCTCACGCTATTTTTGTCCTTCACCGGATATTTATTGCCCTGGGACCAGTTGGCCATCTGGGCCATTACGGTGGGAACGAATATGGCCCGGGCCACGCCGTTCTTAGGCCACGAGGGGCCGGGGGCCGCACTGCTGGCTATCGGAGACATCAACCTGGTAACCATGTCCAGCGATGTGCGCTTCGCGCTCCTGGGCGGCAGGTTTGTTGGTGAATCCGCCCTGCTGCGGTTCTACGTGCTACATTGCGTCGCACTGCCATTTATTATCATGATTATGATGTCGGTACATTTCTGGCGCATCCGCAGGGACGGCAATATATCGGGACCGCTGTAGGTAAACATCATTAATAGCATTTTGTGAGCACAGCCATGCTGGAACTGATCAAGAATACGATCGATTTCCTTTCGCAGCCCAGTATCTCATTAACGATGATACTGGTGGCCTTTCCCTTTGTATTTCCACCCACGGAAAAATTCGACGTCTGGCATCGGAAGTTGAAGCTCCATAAGATCTGGACCAAACAGGGTGGTCTGATCGGACTGGTGTTTATCACCCTCTATTTCTTCCTGGGATTTACCGATGAGCATTTCAGCCTGATACTAAAAAAGCCGGATAACGTTCCGATCATCTTTATAATCTATAGTGTCCTGTTCTTCCTATGGCTCTCGATGTACCAGGCCTACGAGAATGATAAACGGATGGCGGCTGGTGAGCCGGTAGCCGAATACTACCCGGCAAAGGAAAAGGTCCTGGTTTGGCCCGATCTGGTTTTCATCGAATTCATCGCCCTGATTCTCATGACGGTGTTCCTGTTGATCTGGTCCATCGCCTTGCCTGCGCCTTTGGAGCAAGCAGCCAATCCCACCCTGTCGCCCAATCCCGCCAAGGCCCCCTGGTATTTCCTGGGGTTGCAGGAGATGCTGGTCTACTTCGACCCTTGGATCGCGGGGGTATTATTTCCCTCCTTAATGATACTCGGGTTGATGGCGATTCCCTATTTTGACCGCAATAAAGAGGGCAGCGGTTACTACAGTTTCGCCCAGCGGCGAAAATCAATTTTCATTTTTCTCTATGGCTGGCTGGTGCTATGGATTTTTCCCATAGTTGTCGGGACCTTTTTCAGGGGTCCGAACTGGAACTTCTTCGGGCCGTTCGAGGAATGGAGTGTTGCTAAAGTGGTCGCTTTGAGCAATGTCAATCTATCCGATTACATTTGGGTGAAGATGCTTAGAATAGGTCTGCCCTCCAACCCGTTGATACGGGAATCGGTAGGGATCGTTTTCATATTGGCCTATTTCGGCGTGATCCCGATTGTGCTGGCCCGAGGCAAACTGCGGGCACTGCTAGAAAAATTGGGGCCCATCCGCTATGGCCTGATCGTCTTCCTCGCCCTGGCCATGATGCTGCTGCCGATCAAAATGTACCTGAGATGGACCCTGAATCTCAAGTACATCATCGCCATCCCCGAAGCGTTTTTCAATATTTAGCCCCCATGGACCCACTCAAGGAACAGCGTTACTATCGACCCCAGCTGCTGGGCAAGTGGTTCGGAATCTCCAGCTTAATATTTGTGGGTACCATATTCTGGATATTCGGAGATGACTACCGCCGGGAGTGGAAGTCCTACCAAATGGAATTCCGCCGTCTGGAAATAGAAAAGACCCGGGTAAACCTGAGCCACCTGGAAGTCGATGATAAACAAAAAGAGCTCCTGGAGGCCAACCTGGCAGCCGCCAAGGATTCACTGGCCGGCAGGCAGGTGCGGATCATAGAACTGGAAAACCTGCTGGAAAAGGCCGATGGGCAGTACTATGGGGCCAATCTTCGCCATCAGGGTAACACCGCCGATCTGGAAGTAGTACGCTATCGCCTGGAACGGGCACTGGTAACCAATAAGGGTATTGACCGCGCACAACTGGCCTACCAGCGCATGGTCGACAAGGACTACCGCTTTCAGGCCGTAGCGGAAGAGCAATTGGTAATCGTTGAAGATTATCAACAGAACCTGAAAGAATTAAGGACGGATGTTAAAGATAGCGAACGGGAATTGGCGGCCCTGCTGCGTGACGTTGCTATCCTGGAGCGCAAACTGACAATTATCGACCCGGAGGAAATGACCTTCGCCAATAAGGTGGCAAACGTCTTTCGCGATCTCCCGGTTGTGGATTTCCTCGCTCCTTCGCTTACGATCAACCAGATCATAGTCAAAGATATCAGGGATAATATAAATTTCACCACCGTTCCCAAGGTGGACCGCTGCACTACCTGCCACCTGGCCATCGACAAGGCCGGTTACGAGGATGCGCCTCAGCCGTTCACCACCCACCCGAACCTGGACCGCTACCTCACTACGGCATCACCTCACCCGATCAATGAATTTGGCTGCACCGGCTGCCATGCCGGTAGAGGACGCGGTACTTCCTTTATCAGCGCCGGTCACATGCCGGCCACACTGGATCAGGCTCATGAGTGGGAAGAAGAATATGACTGGGAGCCGCTGGAGCATTGGGATGAGAAAATGTACCCGGCGGCCTACAGCCAGGCCGGATGTCTGAAATGCCACCACTCCGAACCGATCCTCAAAGGGGCCGAACGATTAACTCTGGGCCTGACCATAATTGAGAAAGCCTCCTGCTTCGGCTGCCACCAGTTGGACCGCTATAAAGGGTGGGATCGACGGGGACCGAACCTGGCCATGGTGGCTGGGAAATTGGAGCGGGATTTTATATTTAAATGGGTCCGCAGG
>JADFMC010000072.1 GCA_022564085.1 Fidelibacterota bacterium
AGGACTACAAGCGGGCCTTCGACGGCGATCGGGGTCCCAACACCGGCGGCATGGGCTCTATCGCCCCCTCGCTATTGGCTAGCCGGGAACTACTGGAGGAGGTGTCGGCCACCATTATCCAGCCCACCCTGGACGGCATGCGGGCCGCGGGGCACCCCTACGTGGGCATCCTTTACGCCGGACTGATGATCGTGGACGGTGCGCCGGTGGTGATCGAGTTCAACGTGCGCCTGGGCGACCCGGAGGCGCAGGTGGTGCTGCCGCTGCTGGATCAGTCGCTCTACGATTTGATGGAGCGGGCCTTGCAGGGGGCGGTGCCTATCGCCCATAGGGTCAAACCGGGAGCCGCTACCTGCGTGGTGCTGGCTGCTGAAGGGTATCCCGGAAACTACGATAAAGGCCTGCCGATAAGCGGGTTAGATGGCCTGGAGGGCGATACCCTACTTTTCCACGCCGGGACTGCTAGCGGTGATAACGGCGCGCTGCTGAGCAACGGCGGCCGGGTGCTGAGCGTGGTGGGTCTGGGGCCGGACCTCGAGCAGGCCCGGGATAGGGCTTATGCCAATATCAGCCGGATTGAGTTTCCGGGGAGCTTTTACCGGAAGGATATAGGCGAAAATATTGGCCAGGGGAATAGATAGTTGCGGCGACGTCCCAGGTAGGGGCATGGGGCACCGTGCCCCTACAGGCCGCAGCTGCGAGAATGGCACCGTGGGGTTCCGGGAGTCACCCTTCGAGAGCCTCAGGGTGACGGGAGGTGCTGTCGTCATTTTTAAATTGTTGTTATACATTTATGTCGTGCTGAGGTTCTCGAAGCACGAATGAGAAAGTACTGATGCCCATAGACATTGAAACCCTCCAGCGTAAATCCGGCATCCTGGGCCAGTCGGAGCAGATCCAGGAGGTGCTGCAGACCATCGCCCAGATCGCTCCCACCGATATCTCCGTGCTGGTTACGGGGGAATCGGGCACCGGCAAGGAGATGGTGGCCAAGGCGATCCATAAGAACAGCCGGCGCAAATTCGAGCCGCTGGTGACGGTCAACTGCGGGGCCATCCCGGCGGGGATTATCGAGAGCGAGCTGTTCGGCCATAAAAAAGGGTCCTTCACCGGGGCCAATGAAACCCGCAAAGGGTACTTCGAGGCCGCCCATAAGGGCACCATTTTCTTAGATGAGATCGGGGAGACGCCTCTGGAGACCCAGGTCAAGCTGCTACGGGTAATCGAGACGGGGGAATTCATGAAGGTGGGGGATACCACCACCCGCCGGGTGGATGTGCGCCTGGTAGCCGCCACCAACCAGGACCTGGGGGCCGAGACCAGGAAAGGCAATTTCCGGCAGGACCTATATTACCGCCTCAAGACCATCACCATCGAGGTGCCGGCTTTGCGGGGACACCCGGAGGATATCCCGCTGCTGGTAGAGCGCTTCGGACTGGAATTCGCCACCCGCAATGATCTGTCATTCCGGGGGTTTACCTCGGAGGCCATCAGACTATTGAAGGCTTATGAATGGCCGGGGAACGTGCGGGAGCTGAAGAACGTGGTGGAGAGCGTTCTGACCCTGAACCCGGGCGAGCGCTTGACCCCTGAGATGCTGGCGACCCAGATACAGGTGGCCGGGCATCATGCCGGCAGCAGGTTGCCGGTGGTGGTGAACATCCCGCCGGAGCAATCGGACCGGGAGCTGGTGCTGCGGCAGCTATTGTACATCCGGCAGGACTTGAGCGATGTAAAACAGCTGATAGCCGGGACAGAAATCAACCGTCAGATCGACCCCTACCTGCCTTCCCCGGTGCCGGTATTGCCAGGGGATCAGAGCGGTCTGGCGCCCCAGCAGGATATCACCAGTCTGGAGCAGCGGCCGCTGATCGATCCCGAGGCGGTGGGCGAGATCACTATCGAGGAGCTGGAGCGGGATTTCATTCAGCAGACCTTGATAAAATTCAATCATAACCGGCGGCGGAGCGCTGAGGCTCTGGGTATTGCCGAGCGCACCCTCTACCGTAAAATTCAGGCTTATGGGCTGGATAAGAAATAGCGTCCTGGCCGGTCTGGCAGTGCTCCTTCTGGGGTGCGGCTTATACTCGTTCCGGGGCAATCTGCCACCGCACATCAGATCGATGGCCGTGGGGACGGTGGTCAACCAGACCTCCGAGTTCCTGCTGGACGACATGACCACCGAGCTGATCCTGAACCTGTTTTTCTCCGAGCACGTGTTGGATATTGCCGAAATAGACCGAGCCGACAGCGACCTGCAGATCACCATCACCCGGGTGACGGATAATCCATCCACGTACACGGCCGGGGAGACGGTGGAGGAATGGCGAATCGATGTATTTACCAAAGTGGTGTGGTATGATATCATCAATAACCGGCCCCTGTTCGAGCGGAACTTCAACGGCTTCGGCTTTTACGCGCCGGGGGGCGATATCGGCAGCGACAATCTGGATAACGACGGCGACGGCCTCATCGATGAAGAAGATGAAATCGGCGATCCCCGGGAGGCGGCCCTGCGCATCTCGGTCAATAAAATCAGCCAGGATATTTTAAATGCGGTTATCTCCACCTGGTAACCTTCCAAGTAGGGAACACATGGCCACTACAACTTCCGTAAAGCATCTGGGCGAATTCACCGGGGAGGAAGTGCTGCTCGAAGGGTGGGTCTATAACAGCCGCTCCAGCGGCAAAGTGGGCTTTTTGATGCTGCGGGATGGCACCGGTATCGTCCAGTGTGTCCTCTCCCGGGCCGATGTGGGCGAAGAGCTGTTTGCCGCCTTTAAGGAGCTGACCCAGGAAACTTCAATTACTGTCTGGGGGGTGGTCAAGGAAGATTCGCGCGCGCCGGGCGGCTATGAGATCATCGCCGGCGGCTTTACCGTCCATCAGCTGGCCCTGGATTATCCCATCACGCCCAAGGAGCACGGCACCGCCTTTTTGATGGACCACCGCCATCTGTGGCTGCGCAGCCGCCGCCAGCACGCCATCATGCTGGTGCGGCACGAGATCATCCGGGCCACCCGGGATTTCCTGGACGATAACGATTTCATCCTGGTGGACACGCCCATCATCACCCCCAACGCCTGTGAAGGCACCAGCACGCTATTCGGCCTGGATTATTTCGGCCGCCAGGCCTACCTGACCCAGAGCGGGCAACTATACAACGAGGCCAATGCCCGGGCCCACAAGCGGGTCTACTGTTTCGGACCCACCTTCCGGGCCGAGAAGAGCAAGACCCGCCGGCACCTCACCGAGTTCTGGATGGTGGAGCCGGAAATGGCTTATTGCGACCTGGAGGGCGACATGGCCTGGGCCGAGCAGCTGGTGGCCTATATCGTCAGCCGGGTGTTGGAGACCAGCGGCCAGCAGCTGGAGGTACTCGAGCGGGACACCGGCAAGTTGGAGCAGGTTAAGGCGCCCTTTCCCAGATTGAGCTATACCGAGGCGGTGGAAAGCCTGCAGGCCGCGGGGGTGGACATGGAGTGGGGCGGGGACTTCGGCGGCGGCGACGAGACCATCATCAGCGAGCAATACGACCAACCGTTGATCGTCCACCGTTTTCCGGCCGCCATCAAGGCTTTCTATATGAAACAGGACCCCGATGACCAGCGGTTGGCCCTGGGTATGGACATCCTGGCGCCTGAAGGCTACGGCGAGATCGTGGGCGGGGGCCAGCGCGAGGAAGACCTGGAGGTGCTGATGGAGCGGCTGCTGGCAGAGGGGCTGTCAGCCAAAGAGTACGAGTGGTACCTGGACCTGCGGCGCTACGGGTCGGTGCCCTGCGCCGGATTCGGCATGGGTATCGAACGGGTGGTGGCCTGGATCTGCGGCCTGCCCCACGTGCGGGAGACCATCGCCTTTCCACGGCTGCTCAACCGGCTGGAGCCGTGAAGGTCCGGATCGCCTTAGCCCAGATCAATCCCACCGTCGGAGACATCCAGGGCAATCTGGAGCTCATTCGCCAGACACTCTCCCGAATAGGGACACAGGCCCAGCTAGTCGTCTTTCCCGAGGGATCCCTGCCAGGCTATCCCGCCCAGGACCTGCTGCTGGAAAAGACCTTTTTAGCCGACCTGCAGGACGCCCTGGAGGCGTTGGCGGCCGAGATCACCGACCAGTGGGTGATCGTCGGAACGGTACGGGAAGAAAGTGGCAGTGGCAGTGGCAGGGGAAGTAGGCAGTTGGCAGTTGGCAGTCGGCAGGGGCAGGGGAGGTTGGCAGTTGGCAGTAAGCAGTTGGCAGCGGGCAGTGGGAGAAAGAGACTTTATAACACGGCCGCTGTCCTGCATGACGGCCGGATCGTGGCCTACCGGGACAAATCGCTGCTGCCGACCTACGACGTATTCGACGAGGCCCGCTATTTTACGCCGGCCCGGGAGATTGAGCCGCTGGAGCTGGCCCTGTCGCCGGGGGAGAATATTCGGGTGGGGCTGCAGATCTGTGAGGATTTGTGGGACGAGGGCTATGAGACCAAGGTTACCGACCGCCTGGGCGAGCAGGGGGTGGACCTGTTCATCAACATCAGCGCCTCGCCGTTCACTGTGGATCGCGATCCACCACGACGGGATTTGATCGCTGAGAAAGTCAGGCGGTGGAACAAGCCCTTCCTGTACTGTAACCTGGTGGGGGGCCAGGACGAGCTGGTATTTGATGGCCGCTCACTGGTGTTTGACGGGCAGGGCCAATTGATTAGTGAGGGGGCCAGCTTTGATGAGGACTTGATCCTGATCGATTACCCCATGAATACTGCCAGGCTCGCCGTGGCGTCTACGCCGAGGCCTGCTATTGCCACTGCTACTCAACCAAGGGAGGAACAGCTGGCCGGCGCTATCGAGCTGGGCATTCGGGACTATTTTAAAAAGACCGGGCACCGGGAGGCGTTGATCGGCCTGAGCGGGGGGATCGACTCCAGCGTGGTGGCGGCGCTGGCGGTGCGGGCGCTGGGTGCGGGCAACGTCACGGCCCTGGCGATGCCTTCTACCTATAATGCACCCGATAGCCTGGAGGATGCGCGGCAATTGGCCCAAGGGCTGGGCATCGAGTTACAGGTGATCGCCATCGAACAGTTGCGCCGGCAGATGTTGGCTGAGCTGAGCCCCTTTTTTGAAGGCACTGAGCCGGGCATCGCCGAGGAGAACCTCCAGGCCCGGCTGCGGGGGACACTGCTGATGGCGGTGGCCAATAAGCGCGGCGCCCTGGTGCTGACCACCGGCAACAAGACCGAGCTGGCCCTGGGGTATGCCACCCTGTACGGCGACATGGCCGGAGCGTTGGCCCCCATCGGCGACCTGCCCAAAAACGACGTCTATCTCCTGGGGCGCTATCTTAACGAGGTGGCCGGTAAGAAGATCATCCCTGAGCGGGTGCTGACTAAAACCCCCAGCGCCGAGCTCAGCGCCGGGCAGGTGGACCCCTTCGATTACGACGTTGTGGCCCCGTTGGTTGAGGCGCTGGTAGTCAACCATGCCTCTGACGAAGAACTGGCCGCACAGGGCTACGATCAAAGCCTGGTGCGGGACTTGCGCCGGATGATGACCCGCTCGGAGTACAAGCGGCGGCAGGCGGCCCCGGTGATCCGGGTGACCGGCAAGGCCTTCGGGGTGGGGCGGCGGTACCCGATTGTGAATCGGTATGAACCTCACCCCTAAATCCCCTCTCCTTGAGGAGAGGGGACTTCACGGAGTGAATGGGGTGAGGTTCCAACGGGCAAGGGCCTTCACGCCCTTTTATTATTAATTTTCACGATGGATAGAGCCAACGTAAAAACGAGCAAAGGGGGAACGGCGATGAACCGGAAGCTATTGTGGCTTTTTGTGGGTTGCGTCTTGGCTTGGCCCCAAACCGGGGCAGCTCAGATACAAACCATCCGCAAGGAGGTGCGCCAGATCTTCGGGGGCAGCCAGTCCCCGGACAACGCCCGCATTGCGGCCATTACACGGGCCAAGCGGGAAGCGCTGGAAGAAGCCGGCACCTACCTGGAAAGCCTTACTATTGTGCGGGACCATCAGGTAGCGAAAGATGAAATCCTGGCCCTCTCCAGCGGTGTTCTCAAGGTGACCGTGATTGAGGAAGAACCTTTCGTGGAAGGTGAGGCTTTCGGCATCCGGGTGGTGGCGGAGGTGCAGGTGGACCTTTCCGTACTGGAAGAGCGGGTGCATCAACTTCTGGGAGACCGCGAGCATCTGGCACGACTACGGGAAGCAGAGCGGCGAGTGCAGGAACTGCTAAAGCAGCTCGAGGCGCTTGAGATAGAGAATACCCGGCTGGCCGATGCCCTTTCAACCACCGAACAAAGGGAGACCCTAAGTGCTACGTTCAGCGAGAATACCGCCAACCTCAATGCTCAGGAACACATCCGTCAGGGTCTGGCGTTTTACAACGGTCTCACCTTTGACCCACCCGATTCGGCAGTGTTCCATTTCACCAAGGCTATCGAGCTCGATTCTAAGAATGATCTGGCCTATGCACTGCGTGCGCGAGGCCTCGTTGTCTTGTACAGTATCAATGAAAATGAAGACCTCTTGGCGCAAGCCATCAACGACGCAAACATGGCAATTCAGATAAATCCTAGTCAACCATTCGCATATTTTGCCCGGGGAAATGCCTATCTCTATCTGGACCAAGCGCAAAGAGCCATTAAAGATTACGATCAAGCCCTCCGCCTTGAGCCTACTTCTGCCCATGTCTACTTTAATAGGGCTTTGGCCTATCGACGACTAGGGCAGAGCCACCGCGCAATTGATGAGTTCAACCGGGCCATTGAGCTCGATTCCTCCGATGTCTACTTCTATATTCAACGAGGCCGGACTTATCGCCTTCTTGGGCAAGTTGAGCAAGCTATCGAAGACTACGAGCAATCGATCCGAATCGATGCTAGTAATCCCCACCCTTACATTCTTCGGGGTAGCGCTTATGTCAGCCTGGAGCAGAATCAGCGGGCCATCAGCGATCTTAATCTCGCTATTGATCTTGATCCCAGCAACCCTTTCGCCTACATCCGCAGAGGTGATATTTACATATATAGTGGGCAATACCAGCGTGCCATCGCGGATTTTAATTTCGCCCTCGGGGAATTGGTGGAATCCGAAAAAGTATACAGAAAATTTATGCTCACGGGAGGGTTCTGGCTCAGCCGCCGACTAGGTAATGTCCCGTTGGATGCCTATGTCCACAGGCGTCGCGGTAGCGCTTATTGGTTGTCGGGTCAAGACGTGCTCGCCACAGCGGACTGGCGGAAAGCCTGCCAATTGGGTGACAGGGTGGCTTGCCGGGCCCTGTGGAGGCCTTGGATTATTCGCGCGGGTCTTGCGGGAAGCGCTCTTGTGATCTACTTTTTACTAAGGGGTTGATGGCCATTAGCCTTATAGAAAGTGCTATCCCGTCGTGAAGCTGCATGAATAACAGGCTGTGGAGTAGAATTCTGGCGGTGTGGATGCTGTGTGCCGCCTTGCTGGCACCCACGTTCCTGTTCGCCCAACCGGACATCACCGGCAAGAGCTGGACGCGCTGGGACCAGGGGCGGCAGGAGGCCTACCTGCGCGGGTTCTACGCCGGACTCAAGGTGGACCGGGTGCTGCTGCGGGAGGCCCAGGGCAGCTTGTACCGCCTCAATCCCAGGGAAAGTGATCCTTTGACCACCGAGCGCTACAAGCAGGCGCGCAGGGAGCATTACTCCCGCCAGGTGAAGTATGACTTTAAACTGTTGCGGCAGTTGGTGGACGTGTTTTACACCCATCCGGATAACCTCTCCATACCGGCGCCGGAGGCCATCCGGATTGTGATGCTGCGCCAGGAAGGTGATGCCGAGCGGGCCGATTTCCTGCTGATGCGCGAGCGCCGCAAAGCGCTGGAAGGTAAGTGACACCTTTGGTCTTAGCGGTTGCCGCCTCCGGCTGACCCACCAATGCTGCCGGCAGCCCTATTCCAGCGTTTTTGGGCAGCATTATCACCCCCCTCGCACCTGGCCCTGTTTCGCGCCATTCCGTTGGTGCCGGTAGCCCTGGCCCTGCTGGCCGGTATCCAGTTGGGCTATAGCCTGCCCGGGCCTACTTACCTTGGCATAATCGCGATTGTCGTTGGACTGCTGCTATCCCGGCGGTGGGAAGTGGGGCTGTTGGTGGCCATACTGGGCATCGGCTGGGCCATTGCGCCGCGCTACGATGACGGCTCTAGGTACGATTCGCCGTTGCCCACCGAACCTGGCCTGATCCTGGCGGAAGTCCGGGAGGTGGATCGACGGCCGGACGCCGACCTGTTGACCCTTGATCTCCTGGCTGGGACCGCGGACAATATCCATTTGCGGCGGGCTATCTGGCGCCGGGCGGTTGAAAGCGGTAAAGAAGCTGCCGTTGGCCCGGATATCTGGCCGGGCGACACCCTGCTTCTGCGCGGTACCTTGGCCTGGCCGCCGGTCGCCCGCAACCCCAACGGATTCGACTACCGCTATTACCTGTGGACCCGGCACATCGACGTATTGGTTGAGGGACCGGCGAAATTGATGGCGCACCGGCCCCGGCAGGGGTGGCACCTGGGTCGCGCCACGGCTATAACACGCCAGGCGATCAAGTCCCGGCTGCAGGGTTGGCTGGGGTCACCTCAGTCGGAGTTGCTG
>JADFMC010000073.1 GCA_022564085.1 Fidelibacterota bacterium
CTCAGCGCAGCCGGGCTCCTATCCAGCGGCTGGCCGACGTCGTATCCGGCTATTTTGTGCCCATCGTGATTGCCGTCAGTATTGCCACTTTCGCAATCTGGGCAGCAGTGGGACCGGAACCGGCCTATGCATACGCCCTGGTCAATGCGGTGGCAGTGCTCATCATAGCCTGTCCCTGCGCATTAGGTTTGGCAACCCCCATATCCATCATGGTGGGCGTAGGCCGGGGCGCCACTGCCGGAGTGCTTATTAAAAATGCCGCTGCCCTGGAAATTATGGAGAAAGTGGATACGTTGGTGGTGGATAAGACCGGCACATTGACGGAAGGAAAACCGAAGGTAACATCCATCGTCACAGATGCTGATATAGATGAAGACGAGCTAGTGGCTTTGGCTGCCAGCTTGGAACAAGGCAGTGAGCATCCCCTCGCCGAGGCTATTGTGAATGCTGCCAAGGACCGTGAGCTGGTACTCAAGGGCGTAGAAGAATTCCAATCCATTACCGGAATGGGCATTACCGGGAAGATTGCCGGACAGACCGTCAGCATCGGGAATATAGCGCTATTCACGCAGCTTAAGCTAAAAACCGAGAGGCTCAGGGAGAAAGCGGAGCGCCATAGCGCACAGGGGGAAACGGTCATCTACGTGGCAATCGAGGACCGGGTAGTCGGTCTGCTATGTGTGTCTGACCCCTTGAAGGAATCAACACCCGCGGCAATCAAGGCCCTGCAAAAAGATGGGCTCAGTATCATCATGCTCACGGGGGATAACTCAACAACCGCCAACGCGGTGGCAAAAGCATTGAATTTGGATGAAGTGGTGGCTGAAGTAATGCCGGACCAAAAAAATGAGGTCATCAAACGGCTGCAGCGGGAGGGGCGGATCGTCGCAATGGCAGGTGACGGGGTGAATGATGCTCCTGCCCTGGCTCAGGCCCAGATTGGTATCGCCATGGGTACTGGAACCGACGTGGCCATTGAGTCCGCCGGGATAACCCTTATTAAGGGGGACCTGAGAGGTATTGTAAAAGCGAGACAGCTAAGCAAGGCCACCATGAGGAATATCCGCCAAAATCTGTTTTGGGCATTTGCATACAATACAGTGGGAGTGCCCGTCGCTGCCGGACTATTTTACCCGATCTTTGGATTGTTGCTAAGTCCCATGATCGCCGCTGCCGCCATGAGCTTCAGTTCAATTTCTGTGATTGGAAACGCTTTAAGACTGCGGAGAATCCCACTGGGCAGCATATGACAGGTGAGTACCGATCTTGATTCAGATTGATGGATGGCTATGACGGGAGAGGCCAGCAGATCCAGGATCGGCATGCAATGATCAAGCGAAAGATGCTTCAGAGGAGGTGTGAATTAAACCTTGTAACGGTGGAATGTGGACTGCACCCTAAAATTGAGACAACAAGTTAAGCCCATGTTTGTTTGATCGTCAGCTGTTCAAACTCAGCCGACGGCACATAGCCGAGAGCTGAGTGCAGCCATTTTGATTGTACACCTCCTCTATAAAATGGTGGATACTTTCCCAAGCCTCCATCATATCCCGGTACTCCCACAGGTATACTTCTTCATACTTCAGCGTCTTGAAGAAACTCTCGGCCTTAGCGTTATCCCGCCGATGTCGGGGTTATCATCGGGATTGCCTTTGCGGCTCATACTGATGCGCATCCCGTATTGCTTTAGCCGGTTCGTATCTGCGTCAGAGGCATACTGCACGCCGCGGTCTGATCCGCCAGCTGGCGGACTGAATGATGGACCAGACCAGAGCGCACTCGCCGGGCCTCTAAAGCCATGCGCAAGGCAGTCAGGGTCAGAGCCCACCGCCATCGGCCTGCCCGGCCAGGGCGGGGTCCGGTCTCCAGAGTGCGGTCCAGTGTCCAACCAATACAGCGCCGGCTGAAGGCTTCAAGAATCACAGCCAGGATGACAAACTCTCCTAGCAAACGAAATGTAAGTAATGTCCGCTACCCACAGCTGATCCAGGCCGCTGACAACCAACTCCGGGACCAGGTGGGGATACACGCCCAGGTCGTGGCGAGAGTCGCTGGTCCTAACAAACCTCTTTTTGCGACGACTGAGCAGGTTATCCTGGCGCATCAGTCGCAACACCCGTTTGTGGTTGACCACTATGCCGCAGCGCCGCAACTCATGAGTAATCCGACGATAGCCGTAGGCCGGCATCCCCGGCGCGATCCGCTGGATCTGATCGCGCAGCTGCAGCTCCCCATTCCCAGTGCCCGCTTTCCTCAACCAGTGATAGAAGTCCGCCCGGTTCACTGACAGGGCCCGGCACATCCGTGCTGTCGGAAGCGGGCTTACCGGCGCAGCGATCTGTTTTTCTGGGCTGATCAACTCGTACATCAGTGCGCTCCAGCCCTGTTGCCCACTAGTAATCGACTTTCGAAACGCAGCAACGCTTTTTTTAATCCGCCGGCTGGCGGATTCTCCATCGGCCTCCAGTGGGGCTCGCCGCAGGCGCTACGCCGGGGCACGGGACGGCCAGGGTCAACTGGCCCACCATACGTTCCAACACGGTCACTCGTGTTGCGTTCTTCAGGGATATGCCATTACCGGAAAAAGCCTGCTCAGCATAGCGCTCATGTTCCCTGCGCCACCGATTAATCATGGCCGGATGGAGCTGCTGCTCACGCGCTACCTGAGCAACGTACTTCCCGGACTCTACCTCGCGCACCACCTGTAACTTGCCCGCTTGAATCGCCTGCGCTTCAATGCCACTTCTGGACCTCCTTGCCTGAGATAGAAACTTAACTACTTGTCTCAGGCATGGGGTGCGCTCCACATGCGTACTTCTAAGCCGTAGGTCATCGGTTCGAATCCGATCCGACGTACGAAAGTGCCTGCTCGCTTGGTATCATTAGATACTATTTTAGTAACAGCTTAGCGTTATAACCTATCCAGGGGAATAAATACGTGTTAGACAGCACCGTGCCAACCAATTAGTGCCTGGTAATCTTTTTTAGCCGGGTGTGAAAGGCATAGCTCTGCACCTTAGCTTAAACCATGGATGAATGTAAAAAAGGGAAGTAGCGGCAGGATATTAGGATTTGGCTCATAGCGCTGAAGGGAGATTACGGTTGAAGTACATACTTACTAGTAAGTAACTTCAATAATGCACGCCAAACCTCAAACTATTGCACTAGCTAATACTCGGGCAGCTATACTCGATCTAGCTGAACGGCTTCTGCAGGAAAAAGGCTACAATGCGTTTAGCTACAAGGACATATCCAACCCCTTAGGCATTAAAAACGCCGCTGTGCACTATCACTTTCCCACTAAAACGGCATTGGGAGTGGCCACATTGCGGCGCTATCGGGAGCGGTTTCAGGAGTATATTCTGGGATTCGAACAATCGGATGCTGATCCGCTAGCGAAGCTCAACGGTTATATCGCCATCCAAATTGACCATCTGCGCAATGGCTATCGCGTATGCCCGTTGGGAATTCTCGAAGCCGAATACAACACCATCCCGTCCGAGTTGCGCGCGGAGGCCAAAGCCCTTGAGAAGGAAATCTGGTTTTGGGTTCGGGATACGCTGGCAGCGGGGCGGGAGCAGAATATTTTTCATTTTATGGGGACCAGCGAGGACAAAGCGTGTCTTATTGCGGCCGCTTTACAGGGGGCCCTACAAATGGCGCGCATCGCAGGAGCAAGTTCATTCTTTGCCATTGTCCGCCAAATAAAACGGGACCTGGGGCTGAAGGAATAATCGGCCCTAGAGACCGAATCAACCGATCAAGGAAATTCAATGACAATAAAATCTTCATTTACTGCCACCGAACCACCCGGCATAAATTTGCCCGCGCAACCCGTTAAACACAGGCTCTCACCGGGGGCCTGGCTGCTGCGTAGCAGTTTTCACTACCTGGGCCTGCGGATGCCTCGCATCACTGCCCGCATCGCCTATTGGCTATGGTTCCGGCCGGGGCGAAAACAGCGCGGCGGCGACAAATCCTTGCTATTCAAGCAAGCCGAGTGGATCCCTCTAAAGTGGCAGGGCAAACTGGTGGCCGCCTATGCCTGGGGTCAAGGCTCGCCGGTGCTGTTAGTGCATGGCTGGGGTAGCAGCGCATCTAAGTTGGATATGTTAGCCGCGGCCCTTGTCGCAACCGGGAACCGGGTCATTGCCTTCGATGCACCGGCCCACGGCCGTTCCGGCGGCAGTCGCACTAATGTGCTTGAGATTACCGGCGTAATTTTGGAGCTGGATAGAATTCATGGGCCGTTCGCCGCTGTGGTTGCCCACTCCTTCGGTGGATTGTGCACCGTCCAGGCCGTGCGCCAGGGACTGCGCGTAAAGCGTCTGGTCTGCATCAGTGCCCCATCACATTTTGACTTCACCTTGGCGTCCTACGGACGAATGCTTAACCTGCCCAATAAGGTGGTAGCCCGCCTAAGCACATTAGTGGAGGAAAAATTTGGAGCGGATATCTGGAGCCGCATGTCCATGCACGACAAGCCGGGTGAAATCTCTGTCCCGGCTCTGATCATTCACGATGAGGATGACATGATTGTTGCGGTAGCTGAGGGTGAATGTGTGGCCGCTGCCTGGCCCCAGGCCAGACTGCTGAAAACCAACGGCTTGGGGCATAGACGAATTTTAGCCGATGAAATGGTTATCGCCGAGGTCTCACGCTTTATTAGTGCCGGCGAGGAGGGTTGAGCTGGTGATGTCCAGACAAAAAACATTCGCCGCATCTTGCGATTCCCAACTGTAATCGTTATGTGCCAGGGCACAGCCGTTTGGCGGCCGATCTTCGCCAGGCCAACCGCCATAGGCTAGTGCTTAAATTGCTGGCCTGATGCCGCTAACCGATCTCAATCGCAGTGTGATGAACACCCCGGCCCATGGTGCTATCCGCTGGCTGGGGACCGGCTTGGCCCTGCTGGCTCTAATGGCTGCCTGCCGCCGCCCGGCTCCCTCTACGCCCAGGCAATCCCCTGCTAACCTGGCGCATATCCTCTCGCTGGTGGATTCGGTGGAAGTTGACACACAGCAGTTGGCCTTTGTGCACATATACGCCGAATATCCCGACTACCAGCCCTTCGTGGCGGCTAGCGAAGGGGTCACCTGCGTGGATGATGTAGGCCGCCTGCTGGAAGTGCTGGAGGCTGAGATCCTCTACTTTGACCGTGAGGATTTGTTGCCCGTGGCCCGGGGGCTGAGCCGTTTCCTGCTGCATTTGCAACGCGCTGACGGGACCTGGAACAACTTCATGTGGGCTGATGGTTCCATCAATACCAGCCATCGCAACAGCCGGGCCGGGTTCGGCTGGTGGGCCGCCCGGGGCCTGCGCGGTCTGGCCGCGGCCTATGCCATTTTTCAGGAGCGCGACCCGCCCTGGGCCGATACACTGCTGGCCCGCTTTCGCCTGGGTGAACCGCACCTGGCCGCCATCCTGGCCGCCTATCCCCAGATGGTATCGACCGGTCTGGGACCAAGGGCCGGCTGGCTGCCAAACCAGGCTCCCGATCAGGCCTCTGAGTTCCTGCTGGCGCTGGCGAAAATGCAGGCCCATTCGGACCTGGACTACAGCCCCCAAATAAGGCAACTGGCCGATGGTTTGCTGACCTACCAGTACCGCCGGCCGGGCTCGGATGTGGACGGGCTGTTCTTCTGTTGGGAGAACCTGTGGCACGGCTGGGGCAATCTCCAGGCATTGGCGCTGCTGGAGGCTTTTCAGGTCACTAGCGATTCCACCTACCTGGCAGCGGTAGAATACTGGGCCGATAATTACCTCTCCTGGGCGGTTGCCCAGGGCAGTTTTTGGGAGATCAGTGTAACCGCCGGGGACAGCATTATCGCCACGGAATTGCCCCAGATAGCCTATGGGGCCGGCTCCAGCTATAGGGGCATCAAGCGGCTGGCCACAATTACCCGGCGACCGGAGCACGCGGCATTGGCCGGGCGGCTGCTGGGCTGGTTCAGTGGTCATAACCGGGCCGGCATCGTGATGTATGACCCTGCCAGCGGCCGTTGTTTCGATGGGATTAACGATCCCACCACTGTAAACCGCAACAGCGGCGCCGAGTCAACCATTGAGGCTTTGCTGGCACTTCAATTTTCTGCTTTAAACGGTCCCTAAGCCAATAAATCCACTTTTATATCGAAGCGTTTCGATACCCTGTAGGGAGAGCCGCCAAACTCGCTATCGCTCTCATGCTAGATCTATACCGTAAGCACACAAGATAGTAGTTGACTCATGTGCTTATCAGCGTTATTATCGAACCGCTTCGATCAGATGATACCGGCAATATACACAGTTGCAGATGATGGCTAAAATGACGATCAAGGATATGGCCAGGCTGGCCGGGGTTTCGGTCTCCACCGTATCCCTGGTGCTATCCAACCACGGTTATGTTAGCGCTAAGACCCGCCGGAGGGTGGAGCGGATAATCGCCAAGCATAACTATCATCCCCGCCAAAGCGCTCGCAACCTGGTCTCCGGCCGGACCGGCAATATGGGCTTTATCATTTCCGATATACACCTCTCCGGCACCGAGTTCTTTTACAGCCGCGTTTTGCTGGGTGCAGAGTTGGAGGCCCGCAAGAAAGATTACTATCTCCTGGTGACCACGGTGGGCGACACCTTCCAGCCACCCCAGGACGCACCTCGCTTCCTCAAGGGCGGCGATGTGGACGGGGTGATAATCGCCGGAAGCGTTCCTGAGGAGCTGGTGAGCTATATCCACCCGCTGAATATACCGTACGTGCTGGTCGATTATAAGCATCCATCCATTGACTCAAACCTGGTGCAGATAGAGAATCACGATGGCGCCTGCCAGGCTGTCGAACATCTGTTGCGCCACGGCTACCGTCGTATCGCCTTTGTGGGCGGGTCGTGCCGGCACGCTTCGATCCGGGAACGTTTTCGCGGCTACCAGAGCGCCTTGCACCAGGCGGGCCTGTCCGAGGTGGCGCAGGATGATAGTTTGCATTTCCTGGTTCCTGAAGAGACCACCGCACTGATTGGCGCCCGGGGCATTAATACCCTTCTGGACCGGGCGGTACAGTTCGATGCGGTTGTTTGCGCCAATGACACCACTGCCTTAGGCTGCCTCAACGCCTTGCAGGAACGAGGGCTGGACGTTCCGGGCGATATGGCCGTAATCGGCTTTGATGATATCCGCTATGCCACCGAAACCAAACCTTTGCTCACCACGGTGCACGTGCCCAAACTGGAGCTCGGTGTCCAGGCGGTGCGGCTGCTATTTGAATGCCTGGAGAACCCCGGCGGTGGTCTTTATCACCGTAGTATCGGCACGGAGCTGATGGTACGGGAATCGACAAGCCGGGTGTTGGCCGAGACGGGCGCAGCCGTATGAGTGCCACGGGCTGACTGATATGCAGGGTAAGCATACTGAACCGGGAGTGTTAATGCAGCCGCTCGTAAAGCGCTACGAGGGGAATCCTATCCTTACTAAAAATGACGTGCCCTACCCGGTGGAGACGGTTCATAATGCCGCGGTTATCAAACACGGGGGACAGTATATTATGCTGTTCCGCGCACACCGGCGTAATGGACGGTCCATCATCGGGATAGCGGATAGTGCAGATGGGTTCCACTTTGATGTTCGTCCAAAGCCGTTCATGGTACCCGCGCAGAGTGGAGTATTCTCGATCTATGAACAATTCGGGGTGGAAGATCCACGGGTATGCAAGATTGGGGATACGTACTACATCACCTACAGCTGCTATTCCAAGCATGGTGTTAGAATCGGGTTGGCCCGGACATCCGATTTTAAAAAAGTTGACCGGGTCGCGTTGATTACTCAGGCCGACCATAGAAACGTAGTCCTGTTCCCCCAAAAGTTTGACGGTCGCTACGTGCGCCTGGATCGCCCGCACTCCGAGATTTCCCCGTGGTCAATGTGGATTTCGTATTCCCCGGACCTGATTCACTGGGGCGCTTCCCAGCTGTTGATCAAGCCGGAGACCTATCACTGGGATGAGATGAAAATTGGTCCCGGCGCCACCCCCTTTCGCACCGATCAGGGCTGGCTGAATATCTACCATGGCGTGTTTCCCACCATGAATGGAGCGGTCTACCGGCTGGGGGTGGCGCTACACGATCTGGAAGACCCGGCTCGCATCATCGGCATAGCGGATGAATGGATTCTGCAGCCCGAAGACCCCTGGGAGATCACCGGATACGTGGGCAACGTGGTGTTCACCTGCGGGGCGGTGCCTGAGAATGACGGTACAGTCAAAATCTACTGGGGAGGGGCGGACTCGGTCATGTGCGTGGGGGTGGCGCAAATCCAGGAGCTGGTGGAAATGTGTTTGCAGAACTCTCGGTCACCTTACTGAGAGAGATGGCAACATGAATTGCATCAGACATTCTAAATTACCAGTAAGGGGCGAGGCGGACCCAAGCGCGCATCTAACCGGGCCGGACAGCGCAAAGCGGTGTTGATTACGGTTATGGAAATGCAGTCCTTTGGGCAATCTACCGGCTATTCCCCGGATGTTAGGCTGTGACTTTTCCGTTCAAATTTGGGCCTATGTTGCAGCATCGGTTAATTCTCTT
>JADFMC010000074.1 GCA_022564085.1 Fidelibacterota bacterium
TGTTACATTAGCTGTGTGAGTTCCAGCAGCAACGAAAACAGCAAGAATAGCAACCACAAAAATTGTAATAGCTACTAGAGAAATAATTGCAACTTTTGTCTTACCAGATTTAAACATGTCCCATTTAGAAGTGATTAGTATTTAAGCATTATTATCATCAAAAGAATATTTTTTGTAATATGCTTTTAATTTATGAATTAGCTTTTTACCGTCGAGAAAACGGGTTTTGTTATTACTTTTACTTGATGAAAAAATAAAATAAAACAATTAAGAAATAAATCGTCGTCGGTAAATTGTAAAAATAGTTATTGAATATATTTCTTAAAAGTTTCCCATTCGGAATTATCTTAAGCAACTTGACCCGTACTACGATCATCCGGCCTATCGAGTGGATTTCCTTCTTCTTTACCAAGATGACGAGAAGCGTCAGCACAGTATTATCATAGAGTATGATGGCTTCAATGAACATTTCGGCCATTTCACCCAGAATGCTGATGTAGATAGTTTCAACTACGACAGTTACTACACAGCAGCGCATGTCGAGCGGGAGAAAATTCTTGAGGGATACGGTTACAAATTCCTCCGTATTAACAGGTTCAATTTGGGTGATGATCCTATCGCAACACTGAACGAAAGGCTTCTTGATCTTGCTAGACCCCAACCGAAGCTGAGTTTCGCAAGGGATGTGCACAGCCTGGTTGCCTCTCAGGAGGCAGGCCATGCAAAAGAATGTCCCAGATGTGGCAAATTGTTACCCATTGACGCCTTTACCGATAGTAGCCTCGCAACTGGGGTAGGTAGAATCTGTAACGAGTGCAAAATACGTTCTAGCACCCGGACGGGACTTGTTCGCAAGGTTAAATCTAAAATCTCAACCGAACAAGCTACGGCAAGGATCAGCTGTCCAAAATGTGGTTCCCCCATGGAGCGTAGAACTGGAAAGTACGGCGTATTTTACGGATGCTCGACGTATCCAAGGTGTCGTGGCACTCGCAGAATCCGATAGAAATATGGTTCGGTCAGTTTTCGGAGAGAAGCGGAAGAATCGGAAGGAACAGCAGAACATGACGAATTCGTTATACGCGGAGTACCGCCGCCCTATTTTACGAGAATTAGCCCGATAGCGGCTGTTTTAACCTTAAATTTTTCATCGAATTACCCGAGCTGTTTTAGTCTTAACCAGGTTGGCCTCCAAGGATAAATATTGTGCCTGAAGAAACCGCCCTACCCCGGCCAGGGCTGAGCATGGGTCGCCTCCTATGGTCGGCCCTCTTACTATGCTCGATTGCCCCGGCCCTGATGACCGGTCCGCGCCTGGCTGCCCAGCGCTCACGAACAGTCACCCTGTATGTCATCGACTTCGATAACCTGGCGGGCGATTCCAATCTGGATTGGCTCTCCAAGGCGCTCAAGGATATGATTCTGCTACGCCTGGAGGAGGAGCCGCTGCTCAGGGCCCGGGACGCCGGCCAGATCGCTCCCTTCCTGGAGTCCCGCTCGGCAAAAAGAGTTGCCAAGGGGACCCGGTTGGCGGGCAACAGTCTGCTGCTCATGGGTACCTACCGCCGCGAGGACGCTCGCCTGGTGATGGGCCTGCAACTGTTGGACATGGACAACTGGGCCGGCTTGAAACAGGAGACGGTGGAGGCTATATACAGCGATATCCCCCAGGTTAACAAGCAGCTGGTGGAGGCGGTGCTGGCCATGGTCAAAGGGCTGGATTTTGCCAGCGGTGTGCGGCTGGATGCGCCTCCCATGCCACCGGCGGCCGGCGTCCCGGCGGGCCGGTTGGAAGGGGAGGGCAAATTTATCTCACCGGAGGATTACGCCAAGGAACTACCCGCAGCCGGGGAAGATCTGGAACGGGCCCTGACTGATCTGGAGGAGGTCATGGACCGCTATTCCGGTTTCCAGGGCGAGGCGGGGGAGACCCAGCGGTTGGGTGAGGCCTACAGCCGGGAATTCAACTTGGAGGGCTTCGGCGTCCTGCCCGAGGAGCGGGCTCGCCATACCGCCCTGTTCGAGGATGTGTTGCGCCGGGTAGCCGATAATCCCTATTCCGCCGAGATCGGCCAGCTGGACCTGGTGGTGGACCCCTTCAACGAGCAGCGGGTGTTCCTCAACATCCCAATAACTTACCGGATCAAGAATACATTGCTGGAGGACATGCTATATAGCCTGCCCTACGTCTCCACCCGGGAGACCGGTTCCATGCGGGCCGTGCGCTACGACAAAAGCAGTTTTAATTTCTCGCCGGAGCTGCTCCGGGGCATTGCCAGGGGCAATTTCCGGGTGACGCCGGTGGTGACTTTGCAGGATGCCGGTGGCCGGGCCAGGGTGGTGATCGTGGACAGCCCCGATCTGGCCTGGGAACGCTATTTCCCCAGCCAGGGGATCACGGCGGTGCGGCAGAAGCGCTTCGTCTCCATGCTGGCCGTCACCACCAGCGGCTATGCCGTGGACGTGCGGTTGGGCACCACCGATCAGGAGGTCACCTACGTGGTGGAGGTGGACCTGAGCCTGCTGACCAGCTCGGCCCGAGTGGTAGTGCGCTTCCTGAAAGAGGAGCAGTTGGAGCGCTTCCTGCGTTCGCTATAGGCCCGGACGGCCGCCCTGATAGCGTCTTGCCCGCCTCACCGTTTGGGATTAATATTGCGGGGAGTTTTTTGACTGGGGAATGGTCTAATGGCAGGACATGTGACTCTGGATCACAAGGTCGGGGTTCGAATCCCTGTTCCCCAACGGGGTACCGGCCGGATGACATTTCCCTGGCCGATTTACACAAAGGCGCATTCGTCTAGGGGTTAGGACGCCGGCCTCTCACGCCGGTAACAGGGGTTCGATTCCCCTATGCGCTACACTACTCCGCCCATCGGCAGGCCCGCTACTCCAATTGGTGAAGGCGGGTTTTCTATTACCGCTGGAATGGTCCGGATTACCCTGGCTTTGTTTGGAGAATGGTGCGCAGAAGCAGCTGGCAGAATGGGGATGCTTGTTCGGCCTCAGACCGATACCCTTCATCAGCAGCAGATGGACAACCCTCTAGCAAAAGGGTTGAAAATGAGGTACGCCATTAGTTAGGATATAGAGACTGAACCTCTGTATATTTACCGATCAATGCAGGAGACATCTTTGATGAAAGAAAAAAGATCCGGTAACTTGAGACGCATATTACAGCGAGTGCGTGCCACCTTCGACCGCCGGGCTGAAGAAAAGAAAATCGAGCAGGAACGGCGGGCAGAAGAAGAAAGACGCACCAAACCCGATCAACGCTCCGGCGAAGGACGGCGATCCGACGAATGATTGCCGGCCTCGCCCGGGGCCACTCTCTTTGGAGCATTTCCCATACTTCAGCCACGACATTTTCTTGGACCGTAACAACGGTACGAATCCCCTATACTTTACCACGCCACCCCGCTTGCCGGGGACAGCCGGCAGCCCGTAATTTCCGGCGGGCTGTTTGGTTTTGCCCACAAGTTAATAAGCGCCCGTAGCTCAACTGGACAGAGCGTCTGGCTACGGACCAGAAGGTTGGAGGTTCGAGTCCTCTCGGGCGTACTGATTAAAACCCCAAGTCTCTTATTGATACAAGTGGCAGGTTGGAGGTTCGCCACGCCGCTGGCGGGGTCCAGTCCTCTCGGGCGTACTGACGAAAAGCCCCGGTTCCATTAGGAGACCGGAGTATATTTGCAATCTATTCGGTGATAGATCTCCCTTACATTAATTTCTGATGAGTCCCCCAGGGCATGGGGGACCACAACTCCGCCACACCAAATCCCCGATCAAAGCCATAGCATTGTCCTTAGCCTGACTACGCTAACCTCAATCCTCGAAAATCAATTCCTCCTCCATGAGATATAGAAATTTCTCATCATTGATCAGTTTCGCCCGGTCAAGCATTTTCCATAACGGGACTTCAGTTTCAAATGCCGCCATAAGATACGCAAGTTCAGATGTTGATTCCGCCCTAAACGCAAATTTCATCTCTTCCACACCCCGATAGATCTGTAGTTGATATCCATCTTCTTTTAATCCGGCTTTTACCCGGGCAATATCGATGGCTCTGTCCAAGCCACCCAGAACGTCTACCAGGCCGATCTCCTGGGCATCAATCCCCGACCAGATTCTTCCCTGGGCAATCTCGTCCACCTCATCTCGAGTCATCCCCCGGCCCTCTGCCACGCGACTTAGGAATTGCTCGTAGTAGCTATCCACAATCTCTTGCATACGCCGTCCCTCTTGGTCCGTAAACGGGCGGTGCAAACCAAACATTTCCGCATGGGGCTGCTCCTTGACGATATCCATGTTATACCCGATCTTTTTGAATAAAGCGCCCAAGGATACCTTGCCACTAAAGACGCCAATTGAGCCGGTAATAGTACTGGAATCCGCTACAATGGTATCTGCCGCACAGGCGATATAATAGCCACCCGATCCAGCCACATTGGCCATGGAGATGATGAACGGTTTACGATTTTTCTCATCGGCGGAATCGGGGTGGGTCGTCCGATGCACTTCCCGCCAGATATCCTCCGATGCCAGCACCGAACCGCCAGGACTATTCACCCGCATCACAATGGCCTTTACCGACTTATCCTCCCGTGCCTTGCGGATCGCCTTGGTGGTCGTCTCGGAACCGATCATTTTGTCGCCACCAAATGGGGAGGGTTGACTTTTCCCGGGAACAATCGTACCCTCCGCGTAGATGATGGCGATCTTCGCTATTGCCCCGGAATCCCAATCATATACCCATTGCTTGGGCTGCTGGTGTGATTTAATAATCTTTACATCTTTTCCCGCAACCTGTTTTATTTTCTTCACTACTTGGTCGGGATGATAGATACCATCAATCAAACCTGCTTCCAGTGCCATTGATGGGGTGAAAAGAGCGGCAGCATATATTTCGTCCAATTTATCTTGCGACCAACCGCGTCCTCTCTTGATCATTCCCGAATAGATTGATTGCATATCTTTCAAGAGCGCCTCATAGGCTTCCCGGCTTGGCGCCGATAAGCGTTCCCGTGTATAGGGCTCCGCAGCGGTTTTATAATCACCCCGGCGATAGAGCTGGGCCTCTACCCCTATCTTCTCAAACAACCCCTTCCAGAATCCAATGCCAAAAGCGATTCCATCTACATCGATGATTCCCCCGCTGTTTAGAAAAATCGAATCAGCTACACAGGCCAGGGCATACTGCGCATCTCGCGCAGCATTGATGAACGCAAAAATCTGTTTCCCAGCTCGCTTGAATTCCACAAGCGCCTGGTATACTTCCTCCATCATTCCCAATCCGGTAGAATAACCATCCGGTTTGAGAATGATACCATCAATATTTGGATTCTCGGCCATATCCTTGATATTATCGACCAATGTTTTCAAGGTCAGCGTCCTGGGACCAAAGAACACCCTGGGCGTAGGGGAATCGGTTATAGGATGCTCGAATGCTAGTTCTATATACGTCGGAACTTTCCTTGAAAGGGCACTCCTTCGATGCTCGCTGGAAATGTGAAAGCCGACCATACTGCTGGTATATTTACCGTCGTTGCGGTAATCATGGTAGGTCTCTACGCTACCCTTCCCAAATCCAAAACCAAGTCCCAACTGCATTTCTTTACTGTTGGTGTTGAAACTAACAGAGATTTTCAGGCCGTCTATTGCTTCCGTCTGAATTTGCGCAATGCCATAAAGTCCCCTACCATTTTGAAAGAAGCCATCGCTGTCAAAGGCAAATCGGTGATCATATGCCAGGGTGAAGCGATTACCGAAAGGGCGCAGGGCGATCCCGAGGACCAGCTCCTGATCATTATTGTAATGAGTATAGGTATTCTTCCACATCAAGCTGCTGGAAAACCAAGGGAAGCCTCGATACATTACACCCGTGTCGATGGCGTCCAACCTGCGGGTCGATAAATGAGAGGCAAATCCTAGATAAAACCCTTTCCCAACATGTTCTCCGCTGCTCCAGTGAAATTGGTTTCGACCATATTTCTGGCGAGTGAATCCGAATCCTGTGCGACCAGTTTGAAGATAGATACTAAAGTCATTTTGGCTGGAATCTGGTTTGGTGAAATCAGTAGGAGCCAATAATAGCAGATTAAAGCCCCGGGAGATTCCAAGTCCTGCAGGATTGATTACCACACTGCCGGCATCGTCACTAATCGAGCTGGAGGTTGTGGGCACATACTGGGAGAATAGTGTAGCAGTAACCAGAAATATGATCGCAAATATTTTCCCCATCTTTTTCTCCGTTGTTATGCTTATCATTTCAAGTATGTACCTTGATTAATCGATCCTTCATATTCGGCCCAAAGAATCCATATTTATTGCGATTTTCACGGTTGCCTTCTATTGTAATAGAATTGATTGTAGCTCTTCAGAGCCTTTTGGACCTATGGCTAAAAACTAGGTGACATATTTTGCGTTTCCAAGGTTTAAATCACGCCCACGGGGAACCATAGGCCTCATACGCTCCTCCGCCTATTATCTCCGACCACCACCGTTTCCTGCTTCTACCATTTTCTTGACTCGGCTGCCAGGTGTTCAACTTAGTAAAAGTGTCTATTAAAAACCGGTCCACTTTGGGCCACCTTGCTCTGGCGCCTAACAGATGCATCCCTTATGTCTTGAACCTATAAACCGGGAAGGCCTAACTTGGAGGGATTTCAGTAACTACCCTTTCATTTGATCGTCACGGAGGTCACAAGATGAGAATTACAATCATATTGGCGGTTTTTGCACTTTTGCTGTCAGCTCAATCCGATGGCGGAGCCGGGCAGCAAGTGACAGTGGAAGGTGAGGTGGTTTGCCTCACATGTTATCTGAAGGATGGCCTCAAAGCCACCGGGAGTGACCATATCGGTTGCGCCATGGCGTGTTACGGCCAGGGCCTGCCCCAGGCAATCCTTGAAAAGGAGAGCGGTATCCTTTTCCTGCCGATCACCACGGAGCGTTCGAAAAGGGGCACCGATGAAGAAACATTTGTTTGTTCATTGATCGAACACACACCGGTGCGCGAGGCCCTGGTACCCTACTTTGGGAAGACTGTCACCGTGTCGGGAAGAGCGTTTCCTGGCAATGGGGTTAAGTTACTCTCGATTGAGACGGTGGCTGAAAAGCAGTAGTCTTGATACCCAATAGTGTGCAGACCTTCATGCTCTTTTGGATATTCGAGGCTAAAAACTAGGGGAAACATTCTGCGTTTCCAACGCTTAGTGCGCGCCTCTTCTAAAGCACATTCGGATTAACGATGAAATTCAGGTTTCTGTTCCTGGTGTCATTTCTGCTCCCGCTGGCCTGCTCGTCGGAAGATTCGCCCGAAGTCACCGTGCCAACGCCCACCAGCGCGGTCCAGGCGGATATTGCCGAGGACTCGGATCGGGTCTATTATTTAGCGGTAGGCGGTGAGAATTTTTCTCAGCAGGCGGCTGAGCAGCTCCTGCTGGCAATGCTGGCCGATGACATTGCCATCGCCAACGCCTGGTACCCTAAAATGATGTCCCCTTGTAAGTGTGGGACTTGCGTAGCCTGTGTGGTGGTTGAGTTGGCGGCGCCTGATCAGGCGATACTAATGCATGGCTTTATCGACGATCCGGCTTCTGGATCCTGGGTTTGCAACTGCGGTGTAGATGATTTCTGGCAGTATACTTTTTAGGAGTAATTCAGGTTAGAGCGCCGGTCCTTCAGGGCCTACCCGGCATAGTCCCCCTTCGTGGCACCGGCCTTAGCGCTGATTGTTGCTTTCCAGGCCTCATATATACAACTTCCAGCGCTCCCATAAGCTGAATTATACATCCTATGCCTCCCACCCCCGACGAACGCTACCTCGCCCTGGCCTTAAAGGAGGCCCTGGCAGCTTTCGATGAGGGTGAGGTGCCCGTTGGTGCTATTGTGGTGCTGGGGGGGCAGGTGATCGGCCGGGGGCACAACCGCCGCGAGGCGCTGGGCGATCCCACCGCCCACGCCGAGCTGCTGGCCATCACCGCCGCCGCCAACCACCTGGGCGACTGGCGCCTGGAGGGGGCCGATATTTTCGTCACCAAGGAACCCTGCCCCATGTGCGCCGGGGCCCTGATCAACGGCCGCCTGGCCCGCCTGGTGTTCGGGGCCTGGGATAAGCAGGCCGGCTGCTGCGGGTCGCTCTACCAGCTGTGCCGCGATCCCCGCTTCAACCACCAGCTAGAGGTAGCCGGCGGGATCATGGAGATCGAGTGCCAGGAGCTGCTGCAACGTTTTTTCCGCCGGCGCCGGGAGGGCTGAGGCCCACAAAGCGTTCCTTTTCGCGGCCCCCCGTTACTAATATCGCGGTGTAGCTGTCGGGCCGACTCGCCGGTTACCTACTCTGGAGAGGTGGCAGAGCGGTTGAATGCACCGGTCTCGAAAACCGGCATCCGTCTTTCGGGATCGAGAGTTCGAATCTCTCCCTCTCCTCAACCTGCAGTCAGATTGTTCAGACAATCGTGGACGTTGCGTCTGCTGTTGCGTAGCAACGGTGTTAGCCAGGTCACATTTTCTCGTCGTCACGAGGGTGATGGCA
>JADFMC010000075.1 GCA_022564085.1 Fidelibacterota bacterium
TGAAACGTACCTTGCGGATCAAGGAGGAGATCAGGTATATGGATAACGAGGCCATAGAAGTAATGAAGGACCACGGGCTAAAAGTGATAGATATAACCGCGGCGGAGAAGGCCCAGTGGGAAGAACTGCTCTCCCGTTTTGAGTACACCTTACGGGGCACGCTGGTGGATACCTTGATGTTCGATCGTGCCCTGGAATTAAAGGGAGAATTGAGCCGCCTTAAACTAGAGCCGGCTGCTCCAAACTAAAGGCGGACTGAAGCCCCACAATTCGACAGCTGATGCAACCCTTAATCACCCGCGCACGGGAAAAAATCAGTAGGCTTGAGGATTGGGCCGCCGTGGCCATTTTAGCGGTCATGGCCATATTGCCTTGCCTGGAAGTTATCGCACGCGAAATATTCCACACCACCATCATCGGATCTATAGTCACCGTTCAGCATCTCACACTTTGGATTAGCTTTGTGGGAGCCATGTTGGCTGCGCGGCAGGGACGACTGCTTACTCTGACCGGCGATACGGGCTGGCATCTGAAGCGCTGGGGCCCATGGGCAAATCTGCCGGCGGATATTGTTTCCGTGGGTGTAGCGGTTACACTAATGGCAGCCAGCTATCGCCTGATGGTGATCGAGCATTCATTTCCCCGGGCAATTGTGGGGCCCATCCAAATCTGGATGGCCCAACTGATCATGCCTTTGGGATTTGCCGTCATGGCCTGGCGCATCCTCAGGCGCAGCAACCCGGCCTGGACCTACCGTTTGGCGGTCATAGGCGGAATTTTGCTTCTAGGGATCATTGGCGCTGTAGGAGGCTTACAGGATACGGGGGCCGTTTACCTTGGATTTCTTGGCTTGTTGCTCGCGGCCGTATTGGGAGCGCCGATCTTTGTACTGTTAGGCGGCGCGGCCATTCTGCTATTCTGGAATGACTGGGGTGTGCTGGCCGCTATTTCCGTCGAGACCTACAGGATCGTAGTACACCCCATGCTACCGACAATCCCGCTTTTCACGATGGCCGGCTTTTTCCTGGCCGAAAGCGGCGCATCGAAACGATTAATAAGATTTTTCCGGGCCTGGTTTGGCTGGATCCCCGGCGGCACTCCGGTAGTGACGATCCTGGTTTGTGCCTTTTTTACCTCTTTCACCGGCGGATCCGGCGTGACCATCCTGGCGTTGGGCGGGTTGCTGTTCCCCATGTTGCTTCGCGAGAATTACTCCGGCCGCTTTTCTACCGGACTGCTAACGGCCTCCGGTTCACTGGGTTTGCTGTTTCCGCCCAGCTTGCCGGTCATTCTCTATGCCATTCGATCCCAGACCCCAATAAATAGACTGTTCCTGGCCGGCATCCTTCCGGGGATTGTACTGATCACACTGGTTGCGCTCTGGAGTGTCAGACAGGGCGTTGTGCAGCATGTTAAGCGGCCACCGTTCAGAATAAAAGAAGCCTGGGAATCGTTTAAAGCGGCTAAATGGGAAGTAATCATACCGGGGATTATATTGGTGGGAATATTCGGGGGATTTGTGACCATTGTAGAAGCAGCCGCGGTTACCGTCGTATATACATTCATAATAGAGGCTTTTGTCTACAAAGATTTAAAGCTGAGCAAAGACATCGTTCCCACCATGGTACAGGGCGCCACTTTGATTGGGGGCGTGCTAATAATCATGGGCACTGCCATGGGATTGACCAGCTACCTGGTTGACGCCCAAGTTCCTTCGAGAGCTTTACATTGGGTGCAGGCTCATATAGATTCAAAATTGGTTTTTCTCCTGGCGCTGAACGGCGCTCTGCTGCTGGTGGGCGCGCTGATGGATATCTTCTCGGCCATCATTGTGGTCGTACCTATAATTGTACCAATGGGACTGGCCTATGGGATCGACCCGGCCCACCTGGGCATCATATTTCTGGTTAACCTGGAGCTGGGCTACTTAACGCCGCCGGTGGGAATGAATCTATTCTTGAGCAGCTACCGTTTCAAGATGCCCCTGCCAAAAGTTTATCGCGCTGTGGTGCCCTACCTGATAATCCTTGCTATCGGTGTATTGATCATCACCTATGTCCCGTGGATTACCCTGTTCATACCGTCATTAATGGGCTACTAGATCCATGGTGTGCCGGCACTCATACTGGCCGCTAACGGTTATTTCTTCCGGGAGAATGAGGCCTAAGGGACGCTTGCGGCCACGGCCCAAGGCACTGGTGAACTGTTTTTAGTTGCGAGCCTGAGATTCGAGCCGGTTAAGCTCGTAGCGCGAAGAAGAATAGGTGACGGTTATGGCCGGCGACTAAATTTTAAAGCGGCCCGTGGCCTGACAGAAAATCGTGCTCCATGGCCAGGAGCAGGCCCTCCCGCTGGGTAGAATCGGCACTCCACCAGGGCTTCAAATCAATCAGTTGCTCTATCACATAACGGGTGCTATCACCGAAGAAAATGGCGTCCATCCGCAGTAGGGTGGCATATTCGGAGTGAGACTCCAGGAAGCGACACTTCGCCAATGTCTTCCTGTCCAGATTCTCAGTAATCACATCAACAATCGATCCCGGGTCCAATCCTAGCCGCGCCAAAGCTTTAAGGGAAGATTTCGCGCTGGTTTTAGCACTCTTTTCAACGGCGAGACTTTTGCTCATCAACTGAATGGTGCGCTCCAGCAACTGAATGCGCATCTGGACGATCTGCTGCCTGTTTTCATTCTGGTATTTCGTTTTCCAGACGATCTCGCGAACTTCATAAGTTATCAAAGCTCCGGCCCCGACTGCTGCTGCAATTACCACGGCAGCAACCAGTGTCAGGAACAATTTGTGCCCGGCAGCCGCAATCAGCGACGCGAGTCGGGATGATTGGGATTTTTCCTTCTGCGGACCGCTACGGGTGGTAGACTTTGGTTTTGTGCTTAGTGTTTTTATTTCTTTTGGCTTCGGCTGGTTTGATTTCGCCATCAAAAGTTTCTCCCTGTACTACGAAGATTATTTTCCCTAAACCGTATCAGACCGCACAGCAGGTAAAACCGGTACCGCGAACACTACGAAAGAGCTCTCCCTGGTGACGAGAGACTCAAGCTGCAACTAGAATGCCTGGAATGCAACGACGGAAATTCAGCAGTCGAGAGTCATCAGCATTCACCTGAAAAAGCGCAATCAGAAAATTGCGTTCGAGAGCTCTTTGCGCAAGAATTCCACTCGAGACTGAAATGCGGCGTCGTTAGCAATCCGGTCTTCGATCCTCTTGCAGGCATGAATCACAGTGGAATGATCCCGTCCGGCAAAATGCAGCCCGATGCTGACTAACGATGCTTCGGTCAATTCGCGGGCCAGGTACATAGCCAGCTGTCTGGCACGAGCTACATCCCTGGTACGGCCCTTGCCCGCCAGGGTAGTCTCTCGGATATTAAATTCATGAGAAATTGTACGAATGATCTCATCAATTGAAACCCTTTTGACGGATTTGCGGCCGAGAATTTCCATTACCACCGTGCGCGCCAATTCCAGGGTTATTTCCTGCTTGCGAAGGGAGCTATAGGCCAATAGCCGAATTAAGGCTCCTTCAAGATCGCGGACATTGGATTTGATGCAGCGGGCGATATACTCCGTTGTTTCATAGGGAATATCGAGGTGGTCCGCTTCCGCCTTGCGCATCAGTATGGCGATCCGGGTTTCCAAATCAGGAGACTGGATGTCGACTATCAAGCCCGATTGGAAACGCGAGATCAGCCGTTCCTCAAGGCCCAGCAGCTCACTGGGAGGCTTATCCATTGTGAGGATAATCTGCTTGCCCCGCATGAAAAGATCGTTGAAGGTATGGAAGAATTGCTCCTGCGTCTGCTCCTTTTTCTGGAAAAACTGAATATCATCAACCAGCAGAATATCCACACTGCGGAAATGATTAGAGAAGGTCGTGGTTTTGTTCTTCTGAATGGAGATAATAAAGTCTAGTGTGAACTTTTCACTGGTGGTATAAATGATCCTGGCGCCCGGCTGCTCGGCGAACACATGGTTACCCACCGCTTGAAGCAAATGTGTCTTGCCCAGCCCTACTCCGCTGTAGATCACAAGCGGGTTAAAGGCGCTTTTTCCGATCGGATCACAGACCGACAGAGCGGCGGCCTTGGCGAACTGATTGCCGGCTCCCTCAATGAAGTTCTCAAAAGTATAGCGCTTGTTAAGCTGCGTAGCCTTCGAGTAGGTGTTCTCGGGCCTATTCCCCGACGGGAGCATGGCGGGAGCATTCGCACCCGGATCTTCGCCCAGGACCACACTGTATCGTACTTTAAGGTCACGTCCGGAGGCTTGTTTCAGCGAGTCTAGGATCATTGGCCGATAATGGGAATCCAACCATTCATAATAGAACTGGCTGGGTACCTGAAGGACCAAATCCGATTCACCTAGACTAGCCACCTTCAAAGGTTCGAACCAGGTCAGGAAGGTCTGACTGGGAACACGATTTCTAATTATGGACAGACATTCCTGCCATACACCAGCTGAGTTCAAAGCAATCTCGATTCCGGGTTGTGGTTAGTAGGAAATGGAATTGACTTGGGGTGTTATCCACAAGTTATTCACAGTTACATTGCACACATTTAAAGTTGGAATAGGCCGCAAATAGCAGTCAAGATAAATTATAGAAACTGCGGAAAAATATTGCCGGAAGCCCGGCCGGCAACTGATTGGAAGGAGTTGGGCAGGGGCAGTGATGATCCGCCTTGCTCGCCACCTACAATCGCCGGCGGTGGAGTCTTTTAACCCTGGAACCGAGGGGCATCCCGTCCGCAATACCAGTAAATCGAGGCTGGATCCCGGTTTACGACGCACTTGATCACTTTCTCGCGAGAGTCGAACCGCGGTGACACCGCCCGGTGCAGGGCTATGAGTTATATTTCACTTCAACTCGCTGCCGCCTAACATGGACTGCCTGCCTGAAATTCTCCCTTCCGGAGAAATCATGAGAGTAGCTTTAGTACTCGTCATATGGTATAGATTCATTGAAGGGGCAGAAATGACCGCGTTGCAGTCACCGGCCTTGCTCGGTGGTGAGCCCATAACCAAAAGCGCTGATTGGCCCGGGTGGCCACCTCGCCTGTCCGGCCTTAATGAGGCCCTGGCCAAGGTGGTGGAACAGGATCGATGGGGTGTTCATTCTGATGTGGTCAAGGAGTTCGAAGAACAGTTCTCGGCATACCACGATGCACAATATGGGTTGGCCATGGCTAATGGAACCCTGGCTCTCTCGGCAATCCTTAAGGCATTAGGAATTGGGCCCGGGGATGAGGTGATTTTGCCTGCATATACCTTTCTGACCACGGCCACCGCTGTCATGGACGTGGGGGCGAAGCCTGTGTTTGCTGATATAAGTCCCCGTACTTTCAATCTTGATCCCTCTGAAGCAGAGAAACTGGTGAACAATCGCACCAAGGCTATCATCCCGGTGCATGTGGGCGGTAATCCTGCAGACATGAGCTCCTTCAATGGAATTGCGGCCCGGCACAATCTGCACATTATTGAAGATGCCGCCCAGGCCCACGGCGCCGGATATGGTGGCCAGAAGGTCGGTAGTCTGGGCAAGGCCAGCTTTTTCTCTTTCCAATCATCAAAGAACCTCACCGCCGGTGAGGGCGGTATAGTGCTGACCAACGACCAAGAACTCTATGAACAGCTGCACCCGATATACAATTGCGGCCGGGCGCTGAATGGGGCCTGGCACCAGCATATCTCGCCTGGCATGAACTACCGCCTGTCAGCATTTCAAGCCGCCGTGTTATTATTCCAGATGAAACATCTTGAGGAATGGGCCCAACTGCGTGAGTCAAATGGCCTATACTTGGAAAAGCTGCTAAACGCCATTCCCGGGATTTCCTGCGCCCGAAGGGAACCGGAGACGGAGCGGAATGCTTACCATCTATTTATTTTTACGTATGACGAAGAAAAATTCAACGGCCTCTCAAAAGCGGGTTTTATTAAGGCTTTACAGGCTGAGGGCCTATTGGCAACCGACGGCTATCAGCCGCTCTACCTGCTGCCATTTATGGATTATTCGGGCCCACCGCTACCGGCCACTGAAAGCGTCTGCCGGCAAGGAGTTTGGCTGCGGCAATCTCAACTACTCGCGGGGCGGGGCATGATGGACAAGATCGCTGTGGCGTTCCGGAGAATCCAAAAGTTCAGCAGGCAATTAGCCGGTCTAGCGGCTGATTAGAACAGTTTGGGCGGGCCACCCCTTTACAACCAAAATAGCGACCACCGTTCGGCGGCGGCGAAAATATTTCTCCTGTTTTTGAATGGCCGCTGGGCGATGGATTGTGCGGGAACAAGAAACTCAAAACTAGTGACTCTTAAGAGGTCCAGTCCTCCAGTATCTGCTGGGCGTGGCCGGGGGGCTTGACCTTGGGATAGGCTTTGAAGACGGCACCCTTTTCATCGATCAGGTAGGTGATGCGGTAGATGCCCTGGTACTCGTGCCCGGCCATTTTCTTGGAGCCCCAGGCGCTGTAGGCCTTGAGCATTTCGTGGCTCTCATCGCAGAGCAGGGGATAAGGGAAGCCGTGTTTCTCCTGGAAGCGTTTCTGTAGCCGCGGTGGGTCAGCGCTGACACCAATTATCTTGATACCGTGGTCGACAAATGTTTGGAATTCATCCCGGAATCCCTGGCCTTCCTTGGTTCAACCGGACGTCATGGCCTTGGGGAAGAACCATATGACCAACTTATCGCCCCGAAAATCACTGAGAGATACCGAGTTACCATCGGCGTCGGGGAGAGTGAAAGCCGGGGCCTGTTCGCCAGCTGTCAGCATGATTGCGCCTCCTGAATATTCGTTGACCTGCAAAATTTAAGCTTGCGGCCGAAGGCTTTCGATTGCCGGGGGCCGTTGTTGGCCGAGGATTAAAAGCCTTTGGCATATTGCCCGTATATGGAGTTGTAATTTACCCCTATGAGGAGAGGGAGCGCAACGATGGGCGGCAGTGATGCGCTATAGGACTTTAGGCCGCAGCGGCCTGCAGGTTTCGGAGATCGCTCTGGGGGGCTGGTTGAACCTGGGCGGGTGGCTTAGTGAGAAGGATTCCATTTTCCTGATCCACCAGGCATTCGCTGCCGGCGTGAACTTATTCGACGTGGCCGATGTATATGCCGACGGCGCCTGTGAGGTAGTGCTGGGAAAAGCCCTTAAGGCGCTCCCACGGGAACAAATAGTGCTGGCCACCAAGTGCCGCTACCGCATGTGGCCCGGTCCCGCTGGGGAAGGACTCTCAAAAAAGCATATCATCCAGGCCTGCGAAGATTCCCTGCGACGCCTGCAGGTGGACCACATCGACCTGTACCAGGCGCATCACCCTGATGCGGACACTCCCATCGAAGAAACCATGGCGGCTTTCGACTTGCTGGTGCGCCAGGGAAAAGTACTTTATCTCGGTTCCTCGAATTTCAGCGGAAAGGAAATTACCGCTGCCAACAAGGCTGCCAAAGACCTGGGCGGATCCGCGTTTAAATCAAACCAGCCACAGTATAATATGTTACACCGGGAAGCGGAGCAGGAACTGTTCCCAGCTTGCAAAAAGCTCGGAGTAGGTAATATCGTTTATTCGCCGCTGGCCCATGGGGTACTCAGCGGTAAATATAAATCCCTGGACGGTATTACAGAAGGACGCTTAGCGCATTGGCAGCCGGAAAATAATTTCCTGACCGAGGAGAACCTGGCTAAAGTGGAGCAGCTCAACACCTTGGCGGGCGAGTATGGCATGACCTGCGCCCAGCTGGCTCTGCGGTGGTGCCTGCGCCGCCCGGAAGTAGCCGCGGTTATCGTGGGCGCCAGCAAACCCAATCAGCTGGACGAAAACACGGCGGCCGGAAACATGGCGCTAACGGGGGAGCAGTTGCAGGCTATCGAAGCCGTTATCTCTCCGGCATAAGGCTACGGAAAAATCGCCAAGCGATCGAACAAATACCTTGGAAAACCGAGGTAAAAGCATGTATACTTGTCTGGTATGAAGTACATCCGAACATCCACCATAGTGATCGCCGGAATCGTCGGCGTGCTCCTGCTATTTGCCAATGATGAGGGGCTTGCGCCAAGCGATCCAGCGCCGGAATTCGAGCTGCCCGATCACGAAGGTGTCCTCCACCGGCTGTCCGACTATCGCGGGCAGAAGGTGCTGGTATACTTTTATCCCAAGGACAACACCCCGGGCTGTACCAAAGAAGCTTGCGGGCTGAGGGATGCCTACAGTGATTTCCAGGCTGCCGATATTATCATCCTGGGCATCAGTTACGACGACGCTGAGTCCCATCAGCAGTTCCGCGACCAGCACGAGCTGCCCTTCACCTTGCTCAGCGACATGACCAAGGAGGTGGCCGCAGCCTACGGCACGAAGGGACGCTACCCGCTTGCCAGCAGGCGATCTTTTCTCATAGATGAAGAAGGCCTGATTGTCCATATTATCCGGGACGTAGATGTTACCCCCC
>JADFMC010000076.1 GCA_022564085.1 Fidelibacterota bacterium
CAAGCTGGTTTTCATCCAGGTCCAGGCTGCGCACTGTGCGGCCCTGATCCAGCCCCTCCAGCACCAGGTCCCAGATCAGCGCTTCCTTGGCGGCTTCCTTATCTCCGGTGCGGGCGCCTTTTTGCACCCTTTGATGGCGGCGGCCGGCGGTCTCCAGGTCCTTCAGCAGCAGTTCAGTGGTCACCAGCTCCGCATCGCGCAGCGGATCGAGGGAGCCCTCTACATGGGTCACGTCCGGGTCCTCGAAGCAACGCACCACGTGCACCAGCGCCTCCACCTCCCGGATGCGCCCCAGAAACTTGTTGCCCAGCCCCTCGCCTTTGCTGGCGCCGCGCACCAGTCCGGCAATGTCCACAAACTCCACCACCGTTGGCGTGATCTTGGGCGACTTGAAAATGGCAGCCACCTGATCCAGGCGACTGTCGGGCACCGCCACCACGCCGGTATTGGGATCGATGGTGCAAAAAGGGTAGCTCTCCGCCGGCACTTGAGCGGCGGTGAGGGCGTTAAAAATGGTGGACTTGCCGGCGTTGGGCAAGCCGATGATGCCGCATTGCAGGGCCATGGCGGACCAAATTTAGGCCGCTAAGGAACGGAGTTGGTAGATAAGCGGCTGTGTCAGCTATGAATGCCGAACTGGAACAATCCCGTGAAAACGGCTTAAATTACCCGGTGCTACAACAATGCAATCAAAGCGAGAGGAGAGATAGATGTCGGACTGGGCTGTAATACTGGGCGCCTCCAGCGGTTTTGGAGCCGCCACTGCCATCGAACTGGCCCGGGCCGGTATAAATATCGCCGGAGTTCACCTGGACCGCCGCGCCACCCTGCCCCAGGTCCAGGAGGTCATCGAAGAGATTCAAGCCACCGGGGTGGAAGTAGAATTTTTTAATCGCAATGCCGCTAAGTCCGAAACCCGCCAGGAAGTTATTTCCCGGCTCCAGGAGTTGTCCGGGGAAGACGGCCGGGTGAAGATCCTGTTGCATTCCCTGGCGTTCGGAGTGCTGAAACCGGTGATTGCCACCGATACTGATGAAGCGCTGGATCAAGCGCAATTGGAACTCACACTCAATGTCATGGCCAGCAGCCTTATTTTCTGGGCTCAGGACTTTTTAGGGGCTGGTCTGCTCAAGCGGGGCAGCCAGATTTTTGCCATGACGTCATCCGGTGGGCATAGCCAGTGGCCCAATTACGGCGCGGTATCGGCGGCCAAGGCGGCCCTGGAATCGTATATCCGGCAGCTGGCTGTGGAGCTGGCGCCGGCCGGTATCGCAGCCAACTGTATCCAGGCCGGGGTGACCGATACAGCCGCCCTGCGCAAGATTCCCGGCAGCCAGGGTATGCTCGATCTGGCCCTGAGCCGCAACCCCCATGCCCGCCTGACCGAGCCCCCGGATGTGGCCCGGGCCATCCGCCGGCTGGGACTGACTGAGAGCAGCTGGATGACAGGTAACGTCATTAGGGTCGATGGCGGCGAGGACATTACGGCCTAACGGCGGCAGGCCGGAGCTAATCCCCCGGCAATAGTTCCCAGCGCACCTGCCAGCGCCGGTTCACCAGCTGGCGGCTGAGCAAAGTCGTGGAGATCACGCCGCTCACCACCCCGGTGGCAATCCACATCATCATGATCACGATCTGAATCTTGATCGCCTCCATCGGTGGCGTGCCGGCCAGGATTTGCCCGGTCATCACACCTGGCAGCTGCACCAGCCCCACCGTCATCAAGGCGTTGATGGCCGGGATCAGGGCACTGGAGACAGCGCTCTTGAACACCGGGTGCAGGGCTTGTGACGGAGGCGCCGCCAATGACAGGGCCGTCTCCACCTCGTCCCGCCTCAGCCGCAGTTCGCTCAGGAAGCGATCAGCCGACAGCGAGATCACATTCAGGCTGTTGCCCAACACCATGCCCGTGAGCGGGATGGTAATCACCAGGCTGTGCCACGGCTCGGGCCTGATGATCAGGGCCACGACCACCGCCGTGCTAAGTGCCAGAGCCGCCGACAGCGAAACGAAAGCAATCAGGTAAAACCGGGGTATGCGGACCTGCTGCCGCCGCACCGCTTCCCAGGCGGCCACCGCCAGCATTGCCAGCGCCACGGCTGCAAAAACCGATAGGGATGTGGACAGAAAAAGGAAATTTAGGGCGTAACCGATCAGCGTCAGCTGCACGAAGGTGCGTACCGTCCCCAGCGCCAGGCTCTTCTCGATCCCCAGCCCCTTTAACCGGGCCACCGCGATGGCCAGCGCCATGAGCAGCAATGACAATAAAACGTCTGTGAAACTCAGGTCGTAGGGCTGTGTCAAGATACCTCGCGCAATTGTCCTCCGGCCAGTTCCAGTATCGTCTGTCCCAGCCGCTGGGCGTGGGAACGGCGGTGGGTGACCATAATGGTAAGCAGCCCCTCGTCCCGGCTGATGCCCGCCACCAGGTCCAGCACCTTGATGGCGGTGTCGTCATCCAGGGCCGCCGTAGGCTCATCCAACAAAAGAACCTCCGGCTGTGTAATCAGGGTACGAGCCAGGCACACCCGCTGCTGTTGGCCCACGCTCAGGCTGGTCACCTGTCGATCCAGCAAATCAGAATCCAGATGCACCTGCTCCAATTGTCCCGCGAAATCCAGCCCATCACGATCGCTCAAATGGGCGGCGAAAGATAAGTTGTCCCGCACCGTGGGTCCCACGAAGGCCGGTTTCTGGAATTGCAGGGCGATCCGCCTCCGTAACCTGGCCGGCGGCAGTGCGGTTATGTCCGTGCCGTCTAGTGAAATGGCGCCCCGGTCGATGGGCAGTAGGTTGTTTAGTACTTTCAGAAGGGTGGTCTTGCCGGTGCCGGATTCTCCCTGGATTGCATAGCACTGGGCCGGCTGGAATGTGTAGGAGCAGTCACGCAGAATGCCGGCGCCGTCACCGGGGTAGGATTGCCACACCGCCTCCAGTGTCAGCATGGCGCGTCAGAACGACTGGGTGCCGCTCGGGGTGGAAAGCGATTCCAGGTCGCCTCGCTGGCGGATCAACTCCTGCAGCTCGTAGTTTTCCGGTGTGGGATGCAGTTCGAAGGTCTTGCGGGCTTCCACCAACGCCATCTCGTACCACTGCTTGCTGGTATAGGCTATGGCCAATCCCCGGTGGGCCCGGGCCACCAGCCCCACTTCATCACGATTCATGCGCCGCGGGTCGGCTGGGGCCACCCGGATCGCTTCCTTGAACTCCAGGATGGAGTCGTCCACCAAGCCCTTTTCATAGTACCACTGGCCCAGGTCCACGTGCCGCTGGGGGTCTTGGCCGCAGCCTAGAGCCAGCAGCAATCCAAAGTACAGTGGAATATATGCGGCGAGGGGTTTGATCATGACATAGGCTGTATATGATTGGCGTTGATACGACGGGAAGTTTGTGGCGGGAAAGGGAAAATGCAAGCACAAATCGAAGGTTCGTGACAGATGTTCGTAAGGGCCGGCCGTAACTGCGGTATTTCCGCTAACGAGTATGATCCGCCAGCAGCATGCTCCCATTATTTGGGAGCACCACGGGAGCACCAGCAATTGGTTGGATTAGAGATTATCGGGAGTTAGAATGTTGGGATATACCGCTCACTCCCCGTTAGGGAGCACCGCCCGTTCCAGGACTGGCAGCAGTTTGCCCCGCTGGTGCAGCTCCAGAATGATATCCGAGCCACCGACGAGTTCGCCGTTGACGAACAGCTGCGGGATGGTGGGCCAGTTGGAATATTCGGATAGTCTGACCCGGATCTCCGGGTCAACGAGTATGTTCACATCCTGGTATTCCACTCCGTATTGGGCCAGCACCTGCACCACGGCATTGGAGAAACCGCACATGGGCGCGCCCTTGGTACCATTCATGTAAAGGATCATAGGGTTCGTTTTAATGTCGTGTTTAATCTGCTCTCCTAACTCCATAATAGGTTCCTCCCGTGGTGCCTATATATACGACATTTATGGCCCTATATGCCAGCTCCCGCGGAATGATGGAGCGCTCCACCACGTTGATCGGGTTTGCTTCCCCTAACGGTGCACCACCGTGTAGCGTTTCAGCTCGCCGATGGCCTTGGCTTATATAGCTCTTTTGGGTACGGTCCGGTACGTTCCGAATATAATATCCCACAGGGTGATTGACGACATTTAGAACTCCCTATTGGCGACAATTAAAATTCCCGTTTTTTGACGGAGGATTTTAATCTATCCGGATATAACTAATTAGGAGATCCGGATGGTAAGTGATCGACAAGTAAGGAGATTGATAAAGATGTTGCAGAGAAGCAAGAATCTGAGTGTTGCCGCGGCCTGTGCGGGAATGGACGAAAAGACAGCCCGTAAATATAGGGATTTGGGCAAGCTGCCCAGTGAAGTCAAGGTGGAGCATTCCTGGCGCACTCGCCCGGATCCTTTTAGGGATGTCTGGGGAGAAGTGAAGAAGAAGCTTGAAAATAACCCCGGCTTGGAGGCTATGACGCTGTTTGCGTATTTACAGCGGGAGTATCCCGGTCGTTACAGCGATGGCATGTTAAGGACCCTGCAGCGACGCATCAAGCGATGGCGTGCTCTGGAAGGCCCATCCAAGGAAGTGTTTTTTCCACAGGAGCATTATCCGGGGGAACTGTGCCAGTCAGATTTTACCCATCTTTCGTCGTTGGGTATAACGCTAGCCGGCCGCCCTTTCAAACACCTGCTCTATCACTTTGTTCTGACCTATTCAAACTGGGAAACGGGCTCGGTATGTTATTCGGAAAGTTTTGAATCATTGAGCGAAGGTATGCAGAATGCCTTGTGGGAATTAGGCGCTGTTCCCCAAGACCATCGCACGGACCGGCTGACAGTGGCGGTAAACAAGACCACCAATCCCGAAGAGTTTACGGCCAGATACCGGGCGCTGCTGAAACATTACGAACTTAACGGACGCAAGATCCAGGCCGGAAAGCCCAATGAGAACGGCGATGTGGAACAGCGTCACTATCGTTTCAAACGAGCTTTGGATCAGGCCCTGATCCTGCGCGGGTCCCGGGATTTTGAGAGTGTCAGGGAGTACGGCGCGTTCTTGAAGCAGCTGTTTGGCCAGTTGAATCGGGGACGCCGGGAGCGTTTTCAGGAAGAGCTGGAAGTTCTTCACTCCCTACCCGAACGGCGCCTGGAATCCTGCAAGCGCCTACGGGTGAAAGTAGGTCCCAGCAGCACAATACGAGTTAATCATAATGTATACTCGGTCAACAGCAGGCTGATCGGTGAAAGGGTCGATATCCGTCTGTATATCGATCATCTGGAGGTATGGTATGCCCAGCGGCGGGTGGAAAAAATCCCCCGGTTGCGTGGAGAAAGTCGTCATCGCATCAACTACCGCCATGTTATCGACTGGTTGGTCCGCAAGCCTGGCGCTTTCGAGAACTACCGTTATCGCCAGGACTTGTTTCCCAGCACCCATTTTCGTCTGGCCTATGACCTGCTGAAGAAAACAGCTCCCTCAAGGTTCCACAAGGAATACTTGAAAATACTGCACCTTGCCGCCAGAGAAAGTGAGTCTTTGGTGGAATCGGCTATCAGGCATTTACTTGAGGCCGGCGAACCGGTCAGCTACGAAGCGGTGGCCCAGTTGGTTAAAGCCGGTAATCCGGATCAGAGGACAGCAGTCCAGGATGTTCTGATCCCCGCCGTGGATCTCGGTTTATATGACCGCCTGCTTCATCAGGAGGTCCGGCCATGATCCACAAGGAACTCACTACTGTTTTAAAGGAACTGCACCTGCCGAATGTCAGGGAAAGCTATCAGGAGATAGCCAATGACGCCGTGCGGGAATCCCTGAGTTATGAGCAGTTCCTGTTGACCCTGATGGAACGGGAACTGGAACAAAGAAGGGCCAATCGCATTCAGCGGCTGTTGAGAGAATCCCGCCTGCCGCTCGAGAAAAGCTTGCCGGCCTTCGACCGCAAGCGACTGCCGGAAAAGGTGGATCGCCTGGTGGCAGTGCTGTTGTCCGGCAACTTCATGGACCAGAATGAGAATGTTCTGGCATTCGGTAATCCCGGCAGCGGGAAAACTCACCTCCTATGCGCCATCGGCCAGGAGATGATCCACCGGCACGGTCGGCGGGTGTTGTTTACTCCCTGCAATATCCTGGTGCAGAACCTGCTCATCTCCAAAAGAGACTTGAAACTTTCCAATCATTTAAGGAAATTGTCCAGGTATGACGCCATCATCATCGATGATATCGGCTATGTCCAGCAGAGCCGGGAAGAAATGGAAGTGCTGTTTACGCTTCTGGCCGACTGCTATGAACGGACCAGCATCATGATCAGTAGCAACCTGCCCTTCTCAGAATGGGAGAAAATCTTCAAAGACCCCATGACCACTGCCGCCGCTATCGATCGCCTGGTCCATCATAGCGTCATTTTAGAACTGAACATACCAAGCTATAGACTGGAGATATCTATGAAAAACAGACCATGAGCAGCCGGGAATTTTAATTGTCGCTGAACAGAAATAATAGTTGTCGTTGATCAATAAGACGGTATCCAATGGAAACTCGGTAGAGCTATGGCCCTTGCGGATCGGTAGCGTCAGGATTTCATTCTCGAAATCTATATCCTTCCAAGTTAACTTGGGCTTGAGCACTTCCGAAAGGCGAGCCCCTGTGAGAAGGTAGACCATAATCAGGGGATACCACCGGTTACCGGGCGGACAGACCTTGAAAAGCCGCTCCAGTTCGGCGGGTGTCAATGGCCTTGGATCGCCTGTATCGGCTGGAAAGAGTTCAACAGTAGCAAAAGGATTAGAGGAAACATAGTCCTTTTTCTGGCCCCAGCTGAATAAAGCTTTCAAGCCCCTGATTTCGGTATTGATCCCTCCTTTGGTATGGCCTTCCTGTATCGAGACCTGAATGTATTTCTCTATGGCTTCAGGTGTGATGGATTTGAGTTTCGGGTCGCCCCCCATTGCCCGCTGATAGCCCCTGACAGCCACCAGAATGCGTTTAATGGTAAGGGGTGACCTCACCTGCCGGTTTCTCAACGTGGGCTCTGATTTGGACCTCTCGTAGGCTTTATATAAATCACTTATTGTGTTCACCCTGATCCGCCTAATGAGAGTGGGCACAGATTCATTGCCATCCTGGACAAGCCCTAGCATCTCGAAATAGGCAGCCTTGGCAGTCTGATAGTCCGCTTTGATCCTGCGCTTTACTGGAGTTTCGGTCTGTCCATCCCACAGACGAATTTCAAAACTGGCACACTTGACTTGCCGCTGCAATTTGGCATCCCAGAAGTCGTAAACGTTCTTGTGGGGCTTTTTACTGGAGATCGGGTAGATTGGTAAGGACTTAGCCATTAGACTTCTTCCCCCCGGCCTTCTTTTCTGCGGCCTCCAGCCAATCCCTCAATGCCCAAACGATTTGGCCATTGAGACTCCGAACGTCCTTGACCGCTTTTTCCTTCAAAGCCAGGTGAATCGACTTGGGCAGTCTGACCATCAGGGTTTGAGTTGGTTCTTTTGCGGGTGGGGCTTTTGGTCGTACCATTGGTAGCTGTTTTGTGTGTACTAGTATAGTTACAATTGTTCGGCGTCAGAGCATTGTGGACCACTGGACTGTTTTTGCTAAGAGACACTTTTGCTAATTTGAACCCGCCAGCTGGCGGTCAGCAAAGGAGTCATAGAGACGGGATTAGAGAAGTCAGAAGCGGTGGTTCGGGATATTAGACGAAGGATCCGAAGGAAGTATTCCTCTGAAGAGAAGATCACCATTGTTCTGGAGGGCCTGCGAGGCGAGGAGAGCATCTCGGCCATATGCAGGCGGGAAGGTATCGCTCCTAACCTCTACTACCGGTGGAGCAAGGACTTCCTGGAGGCCGGCAAGAAGCGGCTCATGGGCGATACTCTCAGGGAGGCCAACAGCAGTGAAGTATCCTCTCTTCGGGAGGAGAACGATCAACTCAAAGGGCTGGTGGCTGAACTGGCCCTGAAGAACCGAAGGCTTAAAAAAAGTCTGAACGGTGTGGACTCGGGATCGGACGTTATATGAGAGTCGGCCAGGCAGATAAAATGGAGATCATTCGTCTGGTTGAAGAGTCCGACCTCTCAGTCAGGCGTACACTGGAACATCTTGGCATCCACCGGTCTACCTTCTACAACTGGTACAAGCGGTACTCTGATGAGGGCTATGATGGTCTGTCTGACCGTCAACCGCATGCCAGACGGTTCTGGAACAAGTTACCTGAGGAGGTGAAGGAGAATGTCCTTCAGGTTGCCCTGGAGCAACCCGGCAAATCGCCAAGGGAACTGGCAACCTATATCACCGACACTCAGGAGACCTTCATATCAAAGTCCAGCGTTTACCGTATCCTGAAGGCCTACGACTTGATCACCTCTCTTGCCTACGTGGTGCTCTCGGCCAGTGACTCGTTCACCAACCC
>JADFMC010000077.1 GCA_022564085.1 Fidelibacterota bacterium
CCCGGCGGTAGTCCCGCAGATCCTCGATGGTCTTATCGCCCACCTTGATGACTACGTCCCCGGGACGCACCCCGCCGCGGGCTGCCGCACTGTGGGGGTCCACCTTGGTCACTACCACCCCGTCGTCGATACCCAAATTGAAGCGGGCGGCCTCCGGGTGTGACAGGTCGGCCACGGCGAAACCGGTGCGCCCGAAAACTGGCTCATCATCATCGGCGTCCCCGGAAAAGGAGAGGGTCGGCTCCACCTGCAGCTCGCCCAGCTTCACCGTCAAGGTCTTGCGTTTGCCATTTCGGATGATGGTCAGCTTCGGTTTATCGCCGGGCCGGGAGCTTGATATCAAGTTTCGCAGGTGAGCCGAGTCCCGAATATCGGTGTTGCCCACCTTGACAATGATGTCTTCTTCCTTCAGCCCGGCGTCCTCGGCCGGCGAGTCGTCCACCACCCGTACCACCAAGGCCCCATCCATCGATTTCGTCTCCAATGCCTTGGCCAGGGAGGGATCCAGGGTCCGGATCTGCACCCCCAGCCAGGCCCGGGTGACTTTGCCGTGCGCCACCAGGTCGTTCACCACCCGCATCACCAGGTTGATGGGGATGGCGAATCCCACGCCGGCGTTGGAGCGCGAAAACCCGTCCGTGGCGATGGCCGTATTGATCCCAATAAGTTCCCCTGCCAGGTTTACCAGCGCGCCCCCGCTGTTGCCGGGATTGATGGCCGCGTCGGTTTGAATGAAATCTTCATACGGCCGGTCACGGCGGAAATTCAGGATGTCGCTACGGCCCTTGGCGCTCACTATCCCGGCCGTCACCGTATGATCCAGGCTCTGGCTGAATGGGCTGCCCACGGCCAGGACCCACTCGCCGATCCGCAGCTGGTCAGAATCGCCGATCTTGGCCGCCTGGAGACCATCCGCCTTGATCCTGATCACCGCCAGGTCGGTGGCGGGATCAAAGGCCACCACTTCACCGGGAACTTCCCGCCGGTCAAACAGCTGCACCCAGATTTCCTCGGCGTCCTCAACCACGTGATTGTTGGTTACTATATATCCTTTGTCAGCATCGATGATCACACCCGAACCCAGCACCATGCCGCGCGACTCCCTCTCGGGAAACTGGTTTCCCCGGAAATCTCGGAAGGCATGCGGTATCCGTTGCCGGTAAATCCGCTCCGATTTGATCGACACTACCGGGGGATTGGCGTTGGCCGCCGCCTCGACGAAAGCATCGTTAATCTGCTTGATGGATATCTGGCCGGCGGGCGCGGCCGGGACCGCCTGCAGGACGTTTCCCACCGCCGCTGATAAAATGATCGCGCTAATTAGCATTCTGGTCAGCTTCATATTCAGTCTATTCCTTATTTTTCGCCATGATCAATCACAGCAATCGTCCAGCTCGGTCGGGGCTATTATTGCCCGATCACTGCCTTCAATGCAGCTGGCGGGCAAATGTTTCCGGCCGAGAACATCCGGCGCCTGGCCGAAAGGGCTGCCCTATCCGACTGCTACCCTGCGGACGGTCCCCAAACGGGCCTTGATCGTCAGAATCTGCCGTAGCAGGCGCCGCTTGTAGCGGTGGAATTCGTACTCGAAAGTGACTCGGGTATGAACCGGGTCATCCTGCAGGGTAAGCAGTAACGAATCGAACCGCTCGGACAGCCGGCTTAGTTCCAGGATCAGGGGAGTGGTTTGTCCATTGATCTGCCGCAGCTCCAAATAAGCGTTATCCACCGCCCGTAGTAGATCCACAGTCTCCGGGGAAGATAGGGCGCTGGCGAAGGCCGGCACCACATCGGTCCCTGTTTCGTGCTTGACCAGCTCCCACTGCCGGGCCAGGTGGATGATCATCTCCTCATGCCGGTCCAATACCGCCAGGAGATACGGCAGCAGCTCCCCGAAGGCTGGGTCATCGACGGCCACAGTGGCGCCCGGGGGTTGCCAGCCCAGGTCCGCCACCCGCGGGGGGTGGTCCAGGTCAATCCGCTGCAATACCTCCGAGGAATCGGTGTATACCGAGTGCAACACCCGCAACTGGCCCAGCACCCTTCGGGCTCCCTGCACTTTACCCTGGCGCCATTGCTGCACTACAACTTGCTCCAGTCGTTTGATCTGCCTGATGGACAATATGTGCTGCCGAGCGATGCGGTTGCCCGTGTCGTACGGCCGGGCGCGGACAAAGAGCGCCAACTCCCGGCGGGCTTCGTTAAGATGCCCAACCCGATAAAGCTCCAGGGCGTGTTGCAAGTCAGGGGCCGGCGGCTCACACGCGGCCAGAAGTAATAATCCACCCCAGAACCAGTTTCGTCTGGCTCGTAACCTCACTGCCCTTCCTCGAGGGGCGGTTGCTCGGCGGCTACCTTCCTGGTCAGCGGAAAAGACAACCGGAAGGTGAGCCCTGTCAAGCGTGAGAATTCCGTGGGCAACCCGTTCTCCGAATGGGGAAAATCCTCGAAACGAGGATCGGCAGTGTGGTCGAAAGTGCCTTTGAATATGGACAGCAGCGGCATGCTGTTGAAATCGTGGAAATAGCCCAGCTCCCATTGAAAGCGGTGGGTCCGGGGCAGCTGCTCCGCCTCGGGGCCCTTCACCGCCGGGCCGCCACCGATCAGGATCCCGAAACGGTTGCTGCGCCAGCCGTTCATCCCTTTGCTAATCACCATGCCCCGCAAGCCATAGTAACGCAACCGCCGTATGGCAATGCCCTTCTTCTTCTTGAATTTCGTCTTATGATTCACCCGGTAGTAGGTATAGTCGATATTACTGTTGGCGTTAAAGCTGAATGATACGTTGAGCACATCCGAGCGGTACGGCTTGGAAGCCAGCAGCCAACTGGCGTCGATCCCGGTGCCGTAAGCCGGCATCCCCAGCCTCAGCCCCACATCGAACTTATCGGTCAGGCCGTAGCGATAGAACACCAATGGCACTACGTTTTCAACGCTGATGGTATAGCCCATAAAACTTTCGCCCTGTTTCAGCGGCAGCGGGCTGATAGTGGGATGGGTGGCGCAGGCCGCTAACACCAGCGCCGGAATAACAATATATCCAGGGCGGAACATCCACGATAGATTAGGACAACGGGGGGTAAAAGTCAAGGAGGGCAGCCACCGCGTCTCCTCCATCTTTATGGCATATTGGGGCTGGTGATGTTACTCCGGCCGGTCAGGGCGCCTGGCAGCGGGGACACCAATGGGTGCCGCGCTGGGCCACCCTGGTTTTCGCCAGAGCGGTTCCACAGACGAAGCAGGGCTGGTCCTCGCGCCCGAATACTTTTAGCTGGTCCCGGAAGCGACCGCTCTCATTCCGCCCGAAGCGAAAGTTGCTGAAAGTAGTCCCCTGGTGCTCGATTGCCCGGCGCAACAGCCGCCGGATAGCCCGGTGCAGCGCCTTGACTTTCCCCGCCGGTATGGTTTCGGCCTCAGCCTGCGGGTGGATCCCGGCGGCGAATAGAGCCTCGTCGACGTATATATTGCCCAAGCCGGCGATAAAGCTCTGGTCCATGAGCAACGGCTTGATCTGTCGCCGGCGCTGGGCCAGCATACCGGCCAACAATGCCGCCGTAAACTTGGCCGCCAGCGGCTCAGGGCCCAGCCGGGCCTCCAGGGGCGCCAGGTCCGCCAGGTAGCCTATCCGCCCGAACTTACGCTGATCGCGAAACAGCAGCCGGATCCCGCCCGATAGCCCGAACCAGGCCCGAATTTGCTGGTCCGGCATAGCCTCTCCAGGCCGGATTACGAACAGGTGCCCGGTCATGCGCAGATGCAGGTGCACATGGCCGCGGTCCAGGTCCAGCAGGATGTACTTTCCTCGCCGGCGCACGTCCTTTATGGCCCGCCCCACCACCTGCCGGGCGAAGGTTGCCGGGGCTGTCGGTGCGGTCACCTTGGGCCAGGCAGCCTCGAAGCCGGTGATCTCACGACCAACTAGTACCGGGCGCAGATTGCGCACCACGGTTTCCACTTCGGGGAGCTCCGGCATGGCCGGAAATTAGGGCTTAATAATCGGTGAGGGCGTGATCGGGAGAGCGGTTACGGAACAGGCTGTTACCTGCTGATCTCCACCAGTAGGCTATAATCAGTGGAGTCCGGAACCACTTCAAAGACCGGATAGGGTTTGAGCACCTCATTGTGGAAGTTCCGGCCCCAGCAACAGCAGCGGCAGAAATCCTGTGAACGCCGCCGACACACGCCGGAACGGCTGACCATTATCTCGCCCCCTGGAGCTACCATCAGCGCGTTTCATCCGGTTCCATAATCGTCGGCCACTCCTGCTGTAAGGTAATGCCACCAGCTGCGATTTTCAAGCTGCCTAGCTCCTGCCGGCAGGCCTAGATTCAGCACCGGTACGGGAGCGATGTCAGAACATTTACCCTTCAGCCCATGACGCCCCCTCGCAGCCAGCGGGTCATGGCAATAGTCATGGGTGGCAGCCTGATGGCGGCTTCAGCGGCCATCTGGATCAGGTTCATCCCTGAAGTCTCCCCTTTGGTGATCGGTTTCATCCGTACCGCCGGCGCAGCGCTCCTGATCTTCCCCTGGTTCCGGCGGGAATGGCGCCGGCAGGCCCTCTCCTGGCGCGACCTGCGCCTATCGGTCTTGTGTGGGGTGGCCCTGGCGTTTCACTTCGCTACCTGGATCGCCTCGGTAAACCGCACCACGGTGGCGCTGTCAGTCCTGCTGGTGGCAACCCATCCCATGTTCGTGATCCTCATATCGTCAGTTCTGCTGCACATGAAGGTGGCCCCCAACCGGATTGCCGGAGCCCTGCTGGCTTTCGGCGGCATTGTGTTCATCCAGTGGCCCTATCTGGCTGCCGGAGCCAATGGCGCCTGGCAGGGCCACGGCTTGGGCAACCTGCTGGCCCTGGCCGGCGGGTTCTTAGCGGCGATCTACTTCCTGCTGGGGCAGGCCGCGCGCGTCCGGTTGGGGACTATCATCCACGTTGAAATCACCTACGCCACAGCGGGAGTAGTGCTGTTAGTGGCGCTCCTGCTGGCCGGGGAGACCCCCATTCCCCTGACTGCCAGGCCCTGGGCGTACCTGGCACTGCTCATTCTACTGCCCACTGTAGGGGGACATACCATCTTCAATTGGGGGCTCAAGCACCTGGGGGCGCCCATGATTTCCCTGATCGGTCTTGTGGAGCCGATATTTTCCGCACTGTTGGCCCTGATCATATTTCGTGAAGGGCTGCCCCTGGCCACTATCGGTGGAGGAGTTATAATATTAGCCGGCTTGGCGCTGGCTCTGTGGAGCCCGGCAGCACCGGGGCTCCCCGAGGGGCCTCGCCCGTGGCTACGGCCAGGGCCCAGGGCCAGTGGCCCAAAGCGATCCTAGAAACTGCCGGCGGAATACCAGCAAGCAGGAACGCCCCAAAAAGGGGCGTTCGTTATCGGAGGTCTATGGGCAACCGGGGATTGCCGGCCGATCAGGATGATAGCAAGAGCAGGAATAGCCCAGTACCGACGAAAAATACCAGGAACAATGCTATTTTAGCGTGGACTTTGCGGCGAAACCAGACCTGTTGCTCATCAGCCCAATCCACCAGGTCCCAGGGACGACCCATAAGATGAGGATGAGTAGGCAGCTTTGGTGGGCGGGTGTTAATCATATAAATCGTTTCCATTTACAAGGGATATTAAGGCTGCCGTTCTGTGGAAGGTATGTCCCCCATCACACCTGCAGGACGCTGTGACCGGGATCACCCGGTAGTAAAGCGGTATGGATTTGTCGAGGGCAGCGGCGCTTGGCGGGTCGCGCTATGAGTCCCGAACGGGCGTGTTCCAGGTCACAGCCGGAGATACCCTCGGGCTTTGGAGGCCCGGTAAACCCGATCTAAGGCGATGCTGAAACTGGCTAAGCGCAAGGAACAGTCGTGCTCCTTGGCAAAGTGCATCACATTGGCAAAACTTTTTCTGAGAATGGCATACAATTCTTCGTGAATCCGGGCCTCTTTCCAGGCGAACTGCTGAATATTTTGGGCCCATTCGAAATAGCTCACCGTCACCCCGCCGGCATTGGCGATGATATCAGGAATAACCACTATATTATTCCCGGTAAGGATATCTTCCCCCTCCGGCGTCACCGGATGATTGGCCGCCTCTACCACTACCTGGGCCTTTACGCCGCCGGCGTTCTGCCCTGTGATAACACCACCCAACGCCGCCGGCACCAGGTAGTCGCACTCCTGGAAAAGTAACTGGTCACTATTAAGGGGATCGCTCTCCTTGAAACCGATCACCGAGCCGGTGGCCTGCACATGCTTAAAGAGCTCTGGAATATCAAGGCCCTTATCATTTTTGATGCTGCCCTTGACATCTCCCACCGCTATAACCTTGGCCTGCTTACCAACAAAGTGTTTGGCGGCGAAGGAGCCCACATTGCCGAATCCCTGGATTACCACCCGCGCCCCCTTGAGGGATAAGCCGTTGGCTTCGGCCCACTGCTCGGTGATGATAACCACGCCTTTACCGGTGGCATCTTCCCGGCCCACCGAGCCGCCCAGCTCCAACGGCTTACCGGTGACGATTGCGGGGGTATGGCCGTTCAGTCGGCCGTAGGCCGCCATGGCCCAACCCATGATTTTGGCATTGGTACCCATGTCAGGCGCCGGCACGTCACGGGTGGGCCCCAGAACCATGGAGATGCGGGTAAAAAATGTCACAGTCAGATCGTACAGCTCCTTGTCATTCATTATGGTTGGGTCGCAGGCCACACCTCCCTTGGCCCCGCCAAAGGGGATTTCAACCAGGGCTGTCTTCCAGGTCATAAGGGAGGCGAGGGACCGGACTTCTTCCAGATCTACGTGGGGATGGTAACGAATACCACCCTTATACGGCCCCCGGGCCGCGTTGTGCTGGATACGGAAGCCTGTGAAAAGCTGTAAATGATCGTCAATAACAAGGGGAATCTCTACCCGGATTTCTCGATAGGGATTCTTCAGCAGCGCCATGGCCTCCTGGGGCACTCCGGCCACTTCACTGGCCTCGTCCAGGCGGCGGTTGACCTCCTCGAAGGGCGATGATTTCGGCTGGGCAGTCTGGGCGGTCATAAGATTCTCTCCGGTTGGGGTTTAATCATGGTGGGGTTGGCATTGACTCCGCAAAATACGCTGGTGTAAACGGAAATTCCAGTAAAATTATAGGCTTATAAATTTGCATCGCTGGGCGCCAGGTTCCCGGCCGGCTCACTGGTGCAGGCGGGCGGTGACCCCCAGGATGGCGTGCTTGAACTTGTCCACCTGGTTCTGGGTGTGGAACAGGTCGTCCACCGGGTGCCCCACGTCAGTGGGATAGACTTCCTCGTTCAAATCGAGCAGAAAAGTCGATTCCAGCTTCAGTTGGTAATCCCGCAGAATCTCCTTGGCGACCTGCTTTTCCCGCAGGTAATTGATGTAGAATTTGATAATTCCTTCGGTAGTCAGGTTGAATAACGGTAGAATCCCGTGGTCCGAACGGGCCTTGAATGTTACCATGCCGGTTTCCTCGCCCCGGCCCCAACTTACCACATCCGCATCCGTGGTTATGAACTTGACCAAATCTTCCAAAACATTCACCACGTGCGCCGGGCACTGAGCTTTGCTGAATCTAAGAAACGACGCCGGGTTCCATTTGGCCATATTACTATACTGTTCCCTCGGACATACTTTTTCTAATACAAGATCGGCAAAAAAGATTGGAAATCCAGCCCGAAGTTACACACCGTGGCCCTCAGGCGTCTATGCCATAATAGGTGCCCCGTCGGGGCCACTGACGGCTGGGGGCGGGTCTGCCGCCCCCAGCGGGATCAGAATCGGTTAGTTGGCGTCGTTGCCTTTAACCAGGAAATATATGCCGATAGTGGCCGTGAGCAACTGCAGCTCCATACCCCCCATGGGATTGGCTTCAGTGGCCATAAAGAACCAGCGTGGCCAATGCACCATGACAATGGCCCCCAGCATGATAACGGCAATTATTAGACCGCCCACCCGGGTCAGGATCTCCATGCCGAATGCACCGGCTATCATGAGCACGCCGGCTGACAGTTCAGCGACGCCCTGCAGCTGCCAGATGGGTGACGGAAACATGCCCGGGCCCATGAATTTCGAAATTCCGTGGGATATGAATATCCCCGCCAGGGCTGCCCGCGGCAGCCAGTGCACCAGGTTTGCATAGCGATTTAGAAATTCCATCGATTGCTCCTCTACTAGGTTGGTTGATTCATCCACTTGCGGTACCGCGGGCGTCTGATTCCGCTAGAGCCGCCTTAATTCTCTTAGCCACCTGCTCCGCCTGGAAACCAGCAGCGGCGGCCACCTCTTTCCCCGGCGCCGACCATCCGAACCGGTCCACGCCGATATTCAGGCCCCACCGGCCGGTAAACCGCTCCCAGCCCAGGGTTGCCCCCGCCTCCAGCGCGACC
>JADFMC010000001.1 GCA_022564085.1 Fidelibacterota bacterium
TGACAGAAGATATGCAGACCCTGCTGAGGATTCTGGCCACCCAAATTGCACCGCAGGTGTATGATAACGCCGGCACCGGGAATGGTGAACAGGTGGGCCGGGTGGATATAGACGCAGCCCAGGGGATGCTCCGGCTAGCTATTGATTCCGTTGTGGGGGGTGGCGCCGAATTCGGCGTTAGCCTGTTGCGTTTCGTGACCCCGCGAACCCTGGCAACTATGGAAGAGGCAAATGCCTATCACCAGGCCTGCCTGAAGATGACCCGCCGCCACGAACCAAGGGCCACCCTGCTATGGCTGTCGGCCGATACAGCCTTTGCCCTGTTCCCTGAATCTAACCTGGCTCAATCCGAAATCACCTGTATGGCCCTGGCGGAAGACTTTCGCGAGACGGAACTGGCAAATCATAAGGGCAATAATGCTGCCGAATTGATTTTCGCGTCGGCGGCCTGGCCCCAGGAGGCTGACAGCACCATCGAAATAATTAATTTAGTTTGGGCTCGCCTGCTGGCCAAGATTCAGGCCGAAGCATCAAGGGCGGCTGCAGAAAAATCGGTGGATGCCTGAGGATCAACACCAACCTGTAAATCCGCGTTCCGCTCTACTTTATGAAACCGAACGGGCGGTCATCAGAACTTTTACTCTTCAATTGCAAGATCGCAATTGGGAAGTCTATAGTGCCCGCGAGCCCGGCCAGGCTCTGAGTCTGTTGGGCGAACACCACCCGGCTGTTGCCCTACTCGATATGGTCAATCCCGCCATGGATGGGATCGAGCTGGCCCGGAAGATGCGCGCCATCAGTCCGGACCTAATTATTATTCTTCTCACCGGCTACCCCGAACCCGATCTGGTGGTCGAGGATCTACACCAGCTGGTCTATACCTATCTGGTTAAGCCGGTGCGGATTGATCAGTTGCTGCTGGTGATCGCCAGGGCTCAACAAGATTTAGCCGTATTGCAAGAGAACCGCATGTTGGAGCAAAAGGTGGAGCAGCTGCGTCTCGAATTGAAGGAGGCGCGCCAGGCGGTGGAACTTGGCGCTGCCGGCGGGTCGGCCACCGAGGACGAATCACTAAGTCTGCATCGCCCCCGGGGACGGGATACCGGTGGACTTGCCAGGCGGGAACCTCATGTCATCGCCAGCTACGAGCGCCATATGCGTACCACAGAACTCAAACAGCCTCCCGAACCCCAACCCCCGCCGGTAAGCGAGTCGCCCCCCACGACGGAGCCAACCGAGGAGGAGGGGGCCGAAGGGCAACAGGCTGAAGGGGATAAGGACTGAATGGATTCCAAGGCTCCCATAGAAGACCTGATCGAACAGTTTCGGGTCTCGGCGGCCGGAGTGCAGGCCGCCTATCACCAGCTGGAGCAGGAGTTACTCTCCGAGAGCCAAGGTCCCTGGGAACCGGCCCCGCCACCCACGGCGCTGGAGTTGCCAAACCTGGCCCCCCTATATTTGATGGGTACCCTGGTGGGGGGACTGTCCCAATCCTCCCTGGTAATTAACCAGGACCTGGAGGTCATCTCCACCAATAGCGAGGCCAAGCGGGACTTCAAGCTGCAAAATACCAGTTCACTGGCCGACGTATTGGCCCCCGGTTCGCTGGAAACCCTGCAGCAGCTGCTGGACGAGGCCAGTTCGCGTAGCGGGGTGGATGTGCGTCTGGCTGACTCGGGTTCCGCCGGGATATACGACTGCATTTATCTGGACAACCCCATCGCAAAGGGTCGTTTATTGCTGCTGGTGGCCCAGGAGCTGGAGTTGACCCACCTGCGGGCAGTGGAAGATCAGATCCTGAAGAATCTCACCGGGACGCTGGTGCACGAGATTCGCACCCCATTGACCTCCATGCAGGGGTTCGCCGAATTGCTATTGCAGGTGCAGAGCCTGGATCCCAAGGAGAGCGACAAACTCAATATGATCAGGTTAGGGATCGATAGGCTAAATCTGCTGGCTACGGCTCTGGGTACAGTCTTTAATGAAATCGTTGAGCCGCACTGGATGAAGGTGGATCTGGGATCGTTTCTACTCCGCACCGTGGAGCAGGTGACTGCTGATAAATCCCTTGCTGATGGCGTAATCAAACTGGAGATTGATAGTGCGGACATTCAGGTGGTGTCGGATCCGGAATTGCTGCGGCTGGCGCTGGAACAGGTGCTATTTAACGCGCTGGAAGCCTTGGAGCAGCCGGCAGCCGGTGATGTTTTACTTACTTTGAAAGGCCGGGATCGGGAGGCAGCCATAACCGTGCGCAATAGCAGTACCGGCGCGGGCGCCGGCGACACCTCTGAGTGGTGGGTGCCCTTCTACACCACCAAATCGGGGCATCTGGGCCTGGGATTGGTACAGGTGCGGCGGATCATTGAAGCTCTGGGCGGGCGGGCCGAGATTGCGCTCCGCCGGGCCGGCGCTGTCAGGCTGGAGATCACTTTGCCCATTTAATGTTCGCCCTTTCCGGTAAACTTAATTTGAAAATACTAATTCCGGACCGGCTCATCATGTGTGCAAGTTCGATTATCCGGTGGATTTGAAGGAGTTATGAGTATGGATGCATATAGCATTCTGGTGGTAGACGACGACAATTATATCCGCCTTTTCCTCCAGGAAACCTTGGAAGGCAAGGGATACCGGGTGGAACTGGCGGAGGACGGTAAGGCGGCACTGGCTAAGGTCAAGGCGGAACCTCCCGACCTAGTACTTACCGATTTGAAAATGCCTAAAATGGACGGCTTGGAGTTACTGCAGGCCATCAACAAATTAGATCAGCCGCCGGGCGTAATTATCATCACCGCCTATGGCACGGTGGAAACGGCGGTGAAGGCCATGAAGGAAGGGGCTTTCGACTATCTTACCAAACCGTTCTCGATTACGGAAATCGAGTCCCGCCTGAGTCGCTATTTTGAGATCAACTCACTACGGAGGGAGAACCGGCATCTTAAGAAGCAGCTCCAGGCCCAGGCGGTGATCACGGATATGATAGGCCAGAGCAGAGAGATACTGGATGTGATGCAGGTGGTGGAAATGGTCAGCCGCAGTGATGCACCGGTATTCATCCAGGGCGAGAGCGGGACCGGCAAGGAGCTGGTGGCTACAGCGGTGCACCGTAGTAGCGACCGGGCCGACCGGCCCTTCCTGCAGCTCAATTGCGCCGCCATCCCTGAGAACCTGATGGAGAGCACCCTCTTTGGGCACATTCAAGGTTCATTCACCGGCGCCAGTAAGACCACCAAGGGCATTTTTGAGGAAGCCGACGGTGGTACGCTGCTGCTGGATGAGATCAGCGAGATTTCCCCTGGTATGCAGGCCAAGCTGCTCAGGGTCCTTCAGGAACAGCGGTTTACCAAAGTGGGCAGCCATAAGCCCATCGATGTGGATGTGCGCATAGTGGCTACCTCCAACCGGGATATCAAAGCGCTGGTGCGGGAAGGACAGTTCCGCGAGGACCTGTTTTATCGCCTGAACGTGGTGCCGATCATGGTACCCCCGTTGCGGGAACGGAAGGATGACATCCCCATACTGCTGGACCACTTTTTAGACCTGTTCTGCCGGAAGTACGGCCAGCCTAAAAAGACGATCAGCACCGATACCCGGCGCCAGCTGGAACATTACAGCTGGCCGGGAAATGTGCGGGAGATGAAGAACAGCACCGAGCGGGCGATACTTTTCGCCGGAGACCTGCCCCAGTTGGAGATGGAACACTTTTTCCCATCTTCATCCCTGGAGACAAGCTCGCTGGCATCCGATTTTACCGGCAGCAACACCATTGCCGAAGTGGAGAAGCAGGCCATTTTGGCGACCTTGGAGGGGACCGGAAATAATCGTACCCAGGCGGCCCGGATCCTGGATATTTCGGTGAAGACCTTGCGTAATAAACTCAAGTTGTATGAGATCGATGGTTCTACAAACTGAGGCGCGTCCCTGAAATTTTGAACCGGCCAAGCGGGATCCGGAGAGCGGCCATCCCAATCAGATCAGAGTTGTCAGTATTATCAATCTCTACCGACCCTGGGAACTTTTCCCCCGGCAGGGCAAATTTTTCCCTGGCTGACACCGCCCTGGGGCTGCACCACTCACCGCAGCTGCTGTTATATCCCTTCAGACGCCGGTTTGGCACGACTCTTGTCCGTATTCTACCAGGAATGAGGCAAAAGGACCATTCGCAATGAAGATTTTCAACAATCCATCCGGAGTGTTGCTGAAGCGCTCCTTGGATGTGCTAATGCGCCATCATCGGAACATTTCCGAGAATGTCGCCAATCTAAATAATCCGGACTATAAACGGAAGCCAACCAGGTTTCTCGATGAGCTATCCACAGCCCAAGGGCGGAAGGGGCTAAAAGTTACCAACTCACGCCATATTCGGCCTGATCCGTGGGAGAAAATGATCCCGGAATCGGAACGTGGCAAAGTGTCCATCACCCGGGAAATGTCCGACCTGGCCCAGAACCAGATTCGCTATGATTTTTCAGCCCGGATGCTGCGCCGCAAATTTGAAGGGTTGACCAGTGCCATTACCGGCCGGGTTCGCTGATTAAGGAGTACATTAGATGAGGGTTCCAGGTATATTCTCTATATTTGAAAACGTGGCCCGGGGTTTGACCACCGAGCTCACCCGGTTGGAGACCGTCTCCGAGAATATCTCAAACGCTAATATGGTGGCCGGAGTGGGCGAACCTATCTACCACCGCAAGACGGTCGACCCGCAGGCCGGTAAAGAGCCCTTTCAATCGTTGCTGCGCAGTAAACGCCTGACCCTGCATAGGTCGGACAGAGGTCACTTAGAGGGTGTCAACGAACGGCGGAAGTGGTATAGCAAACCCTGGCCGGAGGCCAAGACCATCGAACATCCCAACGAGCGAGTGGTGTACGATCCCACCCATCCCAAAGCGGATGCCCGGGGGTTTATCCGGATGCCGGACGTAAATGTGGTGGATGAGATGATGCAGATGATCACCGCCACGCGATCCTATGAGGCCAACACCGCAGTCCTGAGCGCAGCCAAGAGCCTGGCCAGAAAAACATTGGATATCTAGCTACTGATGCAAGTCAATAATTCGTTGCAGGAGCCTCTTTCACGGGCGGTAACCCCGCAGCAGAAAAATAGCCGCCCGAGGCCCGTGGATCTTCCCGCCGCCGGGCAATCTGCCGAGGAGGTCGAATTTGGCCACCTGGAGGCCCCTATTCAGAACCGGTGGCAAAAGCAGGCCCAGGGGGATGAGACCGAAGAATCGGTTTTGACGAGCGGTGAAAAAGGTATTATAGATTTAATGTTCAATGTCCCCGAAGACAATGGGCAAAAGTCCTACGGACCGCAGAGGCCCCGTCCAGTGCCTATCGGAAACTTTATCGATCTGAGAGGTTGATATGAAAATCAGCGAGAATATCACCCGCATTACCCCGCTAGGCCTGCCGGACCAGAGTAGCCGCCCGGTCAAGACGGAGGAAAGCGGAGGCCCGACCTTCGGCCAAAAGCTGAAGGAATTGCTCTACGCCGTGAACGATCAAGCGCTCCAGGCGGATGAGCAAATGAGCAAGGTGGTACGGGGGGAATCGGATGACCTGCACACCGCCATGGTGGCCATAGAAGAGGCCAGCGTCAGTTTTAAACTTATGCTGGAGGTACGCAACAAAATGCTGGAAGCGTACCAGGAAATTAACCGGATGAATATCTAGCGGACAGCTGGAAAGGTAAATTGATATGCCGCCATTTTTTCAGCAGATAAGAACTTTTCTCGAGCAGTTCACTATGGGGCAGAGAATCGCCCTGTTCACTGTGGCCATCGGGGTACTCAGTGCACTGATTGTGCTGTCGCTGTGGGCCAACCGGCCGGAATACACATTGCTGTATCGGGATCTATCGCCGGAGGACGCCAATGAGATTATCAGCACCCTGCGTGATGAAGGCGTGCCATATCGCTTGTCATCGGGCGGGACGGCCGTCTATGTACCGGTGGAGCAGGTAACCGAGTACCGGCTTACTTTTGCCGCCGGCGGACTGGGTACCGGCGCCATCGTCGGGTTTGAACTTTTCGACGAGCAACGGATGGGCATGACTACCTTCATGCAACGGGTGAACTACCAGCGCGCCCTGGAGGGGGAGTTGACTCATACTATCAGCATGATGGATGAGATCAAAACGTGCCGGGTCCACCTGGTGATCCCCGAGAAAAGATTTTTCGAGGATGAAAAGGCCTCTTCGGCCTCCATCGTCCTGCACCTGGAACCCACGGCCTATCTGCGGCCCAGGCAGATTAAAGGGATCGCCATGATGGTGGCTAACAGTGTTCCGGAGCTGTTGGAAGAGAACGTGAATATTGTGGACGCCAGCGGCAATCTGTTGACTGAGTCCATCAAGGAGAATGGGGATTACCCCATCGGCAGTCGAAATTGGGAGATTAGGCGATCGGTGGAAAATGAGTTGCAGAAAAAAGCCCAGGAACTGTTGGATGATGTATTGGGGTTTGGCAAGTCCAAGGTAAAAGTATCAGCCGAACTGAATTTTGAGCAGCTGGAACGCACCAGCGAGATTTATGATACCGAAGATGCGGCCATCCTGAGCGAAGAGCACAACAGCGAGTCTTTCGTAGGAACCGACACATCCAGCAGGATTATCGAACAATCGGTAACCAATTATGAACTTAACAAGACTGTTGAACATTTCATTGCCAGTTCAGGCGACATACGCCGACTGACCGTAGCGGTACTGATCGATGGCCGCTATGTAACCAGTACCAATGCCGAGGGAGAAACGGTCAGCGCTTACCAGCCCCGGCCAGTCACGGAATTAAACCAATTCAGCGCCCTCATATCCACGGCTTTGGGAATTGATTTGACTCGCGGCGATCAGATTGAAGTCCAAAACCTGCAGTTTGATCGCGAGGTGGAGTTGGCCGAAGCAGCCTCAATGCAGTCCATAGAGCGTAGCGAGTTCTGGAAGAGAACAATTGCCAATGCCGCGATTGGAATAGGCCTTTTGGTGGCCTTGTTCTTCCTGTTGAAAATTCTACACCGCGCATCCCAGCACATCAGTATCACCCAATTGTTACCGGGCGCCGTAGCGCCGGAATCGATAATGGTGGGCGGCGTGGAAGGTCTGGCCGCTATCCCTGGCGGTGTGCCGGTCACTGCCGCCGGAGCCTTGGAGGCCACCGGCGAGATGGAGATGGTTACCGATACCTTTATGCAAAAACTTTCACCTGAGGCCCGAGCCCAACTCGAGGCCCAGGACCGGATGACACAGGAAGTAACCAAGTTTACCGAAGAAAATCCGGAAGGCGCAGCGCAGCTCCTGCGAATCTGGACTTCTGGGATGAAGACTTAATTAAATGGTATCAATTGGCACAGGCAATCCAGCCATCAGCGGGGCGCCCGCCGCACCGAAAATGACTTCCTACGAGAAGGCGGCCATACTACTGATTGCCATGGGGGTGGCTGCCTCGGCCGGTATCATGCGCAATTTACCTGAGGATGAGGTAGAAAAGATCTCCGTACAAGTGGCCAAGCTGCAAGATGTCTCTTCCGGTATGGTCCAGGCGGTCATTGAAGAATACTACAAGATGATGATGGCCAAGGATTACATGGCCCAGGGCGGCATGGACTTCGCCAAACAGGTGCTGGAAAAGGCCTGGGGCATGCGCAAGGCGGAAGATTTCCTGAAGAAAATTGAGGCGGCCACAGAGGTAAGTGCATTTTATCTTCTCCAGACGGTGGATGACTCCCAATTACTGAGTTTCCTGCAGGATGAGCACCCCCAGACTGCGGCGTTGATATTGGCTAATCTGAAATCCAAACAGGCCGCATCGGTGCTCTCGCAACTGCCAGAGGACCAGCAGGCGGAGATCTCCTACCGCCTGGTTACCATGGAGAAGACCTCGCCCGAGATGGTCAAGGAGATCGAGAACGTGCTCAGCGAACAGATGGGCGATGTCTTCGGCAAGGACATGCGCACCACCGGCGGGCCGCATGCTGTTGCTGAGATCCTGAACAACGCCAGCCGGGCCGCTGAGAAAAACATCCTGGATAACCTGCGGGAGCGGGATCCCGAGCTGGCGTTGGAAGTCACCAATCTGATGTTCCTGTTCGAGGACTTGACTGACATGGCCGATGACAGCATTCAGAAGATCATCAAGGAAATCGATTCCAAAACCCTGGCACTTTCTCTCAAGGCCACCAGCGATGAGCTCCAGACCAAGATCTATGATAATATGTCTGAACGGGCGGCCAATATGCTCAAGGACGAGCTGGAATTTCTCGGTCCGGTACGGGTGCGGGAAGTAGATGAGGCCCAGGCCAGCATCCTGGAAATAGTGCGCCGGCTGGATGAGGCCGGTGAGATCACCATCGCCCGCGGTGATGCGGAGGAGATTATCGAATGATGGCGGCCACGGTAATCAAACTAGGCAAGCCGGTTTACGGTTTCTGGGATCCAGGTATGGCTGGGGACCCTGAACCTGAGCCGGAAGATAAAATTAAAATGAAGGACCGGGAAATCGCCCGGCTCATTCGCCAGCTGGAAGCGCTCGAAGGAGAAATTCAGAAAACGCGAGAGCAGGCCTACACCCAAGGCTTTGAGGATGGACTGGTGGCGGAACGGGAAAAACACAAACAAGCTTTGGAAGCTAATGCGCGGCAAATACAGGATCTGTCTACCCGGCTCGAATCCGAAGTAGGTCAGGCCCTGAAATTAATGGAGGAGCCGTTGCTGCGAATGAGCTTCAACATTGCGGAGAAAATCCTGCGGGCGCCACTTCCGGCGGACTTCCGGGAGCAGGCCCTCACCGCGGCCGTTAAAGCGTTCCTCAAAGAGGTATTGCACGCCGACAGCATTGTCATTCGGGTGGCCCGGGAGAATTTTGATCTTTTCCAGAAGGAAGATATTGGAGAACAACTGGATTACCCCACCCCGGAGCGGCTGCGGTTTGTGGCCGATAGTAATTTAAAACCCGGGGAGTGCCAGGTGGAAACCCCGGAGCATTTGATCGAAGGCAACTACTCCACTCAACTGGCCAATCTGGCCCTGGAACTTCAATGACCCTGCTGGATAACCTTCAGGCCCCCATAGCCGCTCGCTTGGACCGGCTGGAGAAATTAAATAGCCACCGGGTCGATGGCCGCGTGACCGAGGTGGTCGGTCTGGTGGTGGAAGCCACTTGCCCCTACGGCTCATTGGGGGACCTGTGCACCATTGAAACCGCTGAAGGATCATCTATCCGGGCTGAGATTTTGGGATTTCGCGATGGCAAGACCATGCTCATGCCGTTGGAAACCACTATGGGGGTGGCTATAGGCGACCGGGTGGTTTTAAGAAAGGAACCGCTGACTATTCCGGTGGGGCCGCAACTACTGGGCCGGATATTGGACGGCATGGGCCGCCCCATCGATGGCAAAGGGCCCTTCCATGTGGAGGCCCGGCAGTCGGTTTACCGGGAGCCCCCCGACCCGTTGCGCCGCAAACTGATTACCGAGCCCCTATCCACCGGTATCCGCTCAATTGACGGCCTGCTGACCCTGGGCCGCGGCCAGCGCGTGGGTATTTTTTCCGGTTCGGGTGTCGGCAAGAGTGTGCTCCTGGGAATGATCTCCCAGCACACCGATGCCGATGTGAACGTTATTGGACTGATCGGTGAGCGGGGCCGGGAGGTCCGGGAATTCATCGAGAATGACCTGGGCGCAGAGGCTTTAAAGAAGTCGGTGGTGGTGGTAGCTACTTCCGACCAGGCCGCTCAGATTCGGGTCAAAGCCGGCCACGTGGCCATGTGTATCGCAGAGTATTTCCGCGACCGGGGCAACGATGTTATTTTACTAATGGACTCCTTAACCCGGATTGGGATGGCCCAGCGGGAAATCGGACTGGCCCTGGGGGAGCCGCCCACCACCAAGGGATACACCCCATCAGTGTTCGCCCTCATGCCGCGACTGCTGGAGCGGGCCGGGGCGGACGTTGAGCACAGCATCACCGGTCTATTCACCGTACTGGTGGAGAATGATGACTTGAATGATCCCATTGCCGATATGGCCCGGTCCATTCTGGACGGACACATCGTGCTTTCAAGGGATCTGGCTAATCGGGGGCACTATCCGGCGGTGGATGTACTGCGTAGTGTGAGCAGACTCAGCCGGGCGGTGACCGATCCCGAGCAGCAACGGTACGTGCAGCAATTAGTAGAAGTGTTGGCAATATATGAGGACTCGGAAGATTTGATCAACATCGGCGCCTATAGTGCCGGCAGCAACCCCAAAATCGATTACGCCATTGCCAATATCGATTTGGTACGCACATTCCTGCGCCAGCAGGACTTGGAATCTTCGGGTTTCGAGGCCGCTAAAACGGATCTGGCCAAGTTATGCGCTGAAATGGGACGGAACGATGGCCAGGGGTGATTTTAAGCACCAGCGTTTGCTGGACGTACGGGGGTTGCAGCTGCAGTTAAAAGCGGTGGCCCTTAAGGATTCGCAGGACCGTCATCGCGATCACCGCCAGGATTTGGAGGAGTTGCGTACCGTGAAACAGACCCATTTGCACACCGGGGACATAACAGTCTTAAGCGCTGGAATGCCACTGATGGCCCGGGATTTCCAGGTGCAGGCTTGGCATACCCAACGATTGAACAATGACCTTATGCTGCAAATTAATGTAGTCCAAACTTCCCGAGATGAAGTGGAGCAACTGCGTCAGGTGGCGGAGGTTTCCGCCAGGGAGAAGCAAACCCTGGAAAAACTGAAGGAACGCCATCAGGAGGTGGCCCGCCGGAAATTGGAACTCGAGGAACGTAAAATGGCGGACGAAGTCGCCGCCCGCCGGCATCTGCACGCTGAAATTCGGGAAGGGCAGTGAGGAATCAAGTGAAGAATATAGTTATCGGGGTAATCGGCGCCGCCATGCTGTTCTTTATTCTGGTGGTGGTGTTCAGTGGAGCCATTATCTTTTATGGCGGCGAAGAAGAATTAGCGGGACTGATGGAGGAGGAAGTCATTCCCATGGTCCCTGAAATAAATTTGCAGATGATGACTCAAGCCCGGGATTCCTTGAGCGCTGAGATCGAATATCTTCAGGCCTTGGCAGCCAGCAGGGCCGCCAAAATCGACAGCCTCGGAGAGCAGATCGGCATCAGGGACGCCACTATCGGTGCATTTGAGGATCGTGTGCAAAGCAAAGACGTAGAGATCGCAAATCTGCGCGATGTTGGCATGAATGCTCAGCAGATGGCCCGCACTTTCGCCACCATGACGGTTAACGAGCTCTCGCCCATCGTGGCCCGGCTCAGTGACCAGGTGGTGCAGGACATCTACAAGCAGACAACTAACAAAAAGAGAAAGTTCCTGTTGACGGCCCTGGGCGACGAACGCGCAGCGGCCATGACCAACAGGTTAGTAAAGGAAAAAGGAAGCTGATGAATAACAATGGTGGAGCCCAGGTCTTGAAGGCCGGCGACACCTTGACGGCGATTTTCAAGGGTAAAGGCAGTAAAGGACGGAAGAATCTGTCCGGACTGGCCGGCGCCCTGTTGTCCATCCTGCCGGGCCCCAGTAAGGGGTCGCAGCAGTTCGGTGGATTACTTACTCGTCTGAAAGGTAGGCTGGCGGATCCGGGCGGACAAGCAACTCACCGGCGAACGGTTGCCGGCTCCGGGTTGCTCCCAGCCAACGGGAAACCGGTGGTTAAGGGAGCGACAGCGGGCAGCAACCGGCCGGGGAAGGCCAAAGCGGCCTCCCAAGCGCCCAGTGAGGCTGGCTTGCTCATCCATACGCTGGAGGAGGTGGCGCGATCCGTGCCGCTGTCCGCCCAGCTCGGAATCCATTCGGCTGCCTCGGCAGCCACGGGTGCAAGCCCGGCAGGTTCGTCAGCGACTGCTTCAGATCAAGCTGGTTCACCAAACGGTAAACCGACCCCAGAAGCTCACACCAAGGAAACTTCGGTTACCTTGGCAAGGCCGAGTCAGGTGACGAATCACCCCTCGGTGGGAGCGCTCGTAAGCAAAAAACCGGCCACGTGGTGGTCTCAGCCCAACTCCCCAACCGCTCAACAGCGGTCGGTGGAACCGGCGGAGGTCATCGGGCAAAGGTCACTAGCGGGAATCCGGCGGACAGCCGGCAGGATCGCGACCAGAGTCGGCCGGGCAACGCAGGTGCGGCACAGTCAGGGAATTATCCCGGACACCAAAGTGGCCACCACGTTTGAGCGTGCCCCTTCAACCGGCACAAAGGCCGCCAAAACAGTGCGGTCGGCAAAGGGATCCAGAGGGCAGATCCGGGTTGCGCCTAGACGCGCCAACGGAACACCTTCTGTTTCTGCTGCCAGGCCGAATGTAGTGGAAACGGGGACCCAGCCCAGGCGATCAATCCGGTCAGCGAGGAAACTCGCCAATGGATCTCCCTTGGGTAAAGCGCCCCGCACCCGCCTCCAGGCGGCTAAACCGCCACTGCAAAACGGGGTCCGGACGTTGAATGAGCCAGGACGCAGTGTAACTGCCAGCGCGATCCAGCAACGGTCGCCGGCCCAACCGGTTGGGCGGATCGATCAATTGATCCGTACCGGTTCGGCACATAGCGAGAGTCGCAACGGCGATTCTCTGACAGCGAATAGGGTTAGCGTCACACCTCGGGTCCGTACCCAGTCAGTGAAGACACCGGTAACATGGCAACCAGCCAGCAGATTGCTGCGCCAGCGAGCCAGACCGGCAGTGCGGCCTGTGGTGACCCGGACGAGGGTCCCGGCAAATAGCACCCAAAAGGGGCAGCAGCCGGGTATCGTAGCAGTGGGAACGGCGCCTAAACTCGCTTCACGACCGACCGTTGCAGCTAGACCGAATAGAGTCGTTGCCTCGGGGATTCGCCCCGATTTCGGGCACCGGCCAACTATTTCGGTCAACGGTATGCACCGGCAGACCTCCGTCACCAACACTACGGCGACAGCTACGGCCCATAGCGGAGGGAGCCTTACCGGGCTCCGCCCAGCGGTATCATTACCCCAGCGAGTAGATCAACCGATCACGGGCGCCCAGGTCAGGTCGAATCCGACCCAGACTGCCGGCGACACCCATGATCAAGCCAGACCGGCCCGATCGATACCAGCTGCAGGGAAGATAACCGTATCCGCTAAAGCGCACAGCGCGGCGCTCCCATCTGGGCAGCCCGCCATTGCTGCGGCCAAGCCGACGGCCCATAGTGGAGGGAGCCTTACCGGGCTCCGCCCAGCGGTATCATTACCTCAGCGAGTAGATCAACCGATCACGGGCGCCCAGGTCAGGTCTAATCCGACCCAGCCTGCCGGCAACACCCATGATCAAGCCAGACCGGCCCGATCGATACCAGCTGCAGGGAAGATAACCGTATCTGCTAAAGCCCACAGCGCGGCGCTCCCATCTGGGCAGCCCGCGATCGTGGCGGCCAAGCCGACGGCCCATAGCGCAGGGAGCCTTACCGGGCTCCGCCCAGCGGGATCAACTCACCAGCCAGTAGATCAGCCGATCACGGATGCGCCGGTCAGGTCGACAGCGACCCAGCTTGCCGGCAGCAACCGGGTTCGCGCCGATCAAACAGTGCCTGCAGCCTTGCCGGTAAACCGGGAACGGCCGAAGGCCACGCAGTCTGGGGGAAATCAGAACCGACCGGTCCTGAATATCCGCCGGGAAGCCTCAACAGCCCAGCCGGCGAGGGTTGAACAACCCTCAGGTAATCCCACCGCTCCGGCGATGGCGACTGCCGGTACGAAGAGTACCTCGGCGGGTGAGGACACTGCAACCGTAATGAAGCAGAATAACGCAGAGCTGCAGCCTGTGATGGCTGAGCGGCCTCTGCCCCAGGTTAACCGCCGGAAACAGACCGCTGAACGGTCTCGATCCAAAATAACTCGCAGTCGCGGCAAGGGTGTTACCACCCCGGCAGCGCGGTCTGTGAGCGCCAAGCAGTTAGCGGGGTCGGCTGCCCAGAGAAGCACGGGAAACAGCTATCGACCTGCCAACAGCCTTGCTGGCAATGAACAGTACAGCTCCGGGTCGGCAACGGCCAGTGAGCTGGGCGACTTTGCCGCACAGGTAAAAGTTAGGCTAGAAGGTCACAGTGAGCACGGTGGCAATGAGCCGGCTATGCCGGTGACCACCACCATAACCACACCCGCCCCCAGGGTTCAGCTGCATCAGCCAGTGCAGACGGCGCAATTTTCGCGCCTGATCGCACAGCAATACCAGCGGTTCACGCAGGGCGGCCAAACCGGCCATGAGTACAGCTTCGAGGCCGGCTCGCTGGGGAACGTGCGTGTCACGTTCACCGAAGGCGCTGCCGGTACCACGATGCATATCCTGGTGGAATCCGCCCAAGCGCAACAGCAGTTGCTACGGGTATTACCCACCGTTGAGGATCAGTTCGTGGACTTGGGGATGAACTTCGCCCATGTGGACGTGGAGGTGGGTGATACCGGCTCGGATAGCCGGTTCAACAAGCGGAGCCGTCGTGATCCAAATGTGGCCTTGACTAACGGAGCGGAAGAATCCGCCCCGATTGAACTAGTAGCAGGCATCAGAGACTTCGGTTATAACACCGTTGAATTTGTAGCCTAAGAAAGGAGTGAATCCATGACTGATCTCATACAACCTGTTGGTGGCGAACAGGTTATTCCAGGTGACAGCACAACCAGGAGGGGTTTTCTAGATCAGGAGCAGTTTTTGCAGCTCCTGGTCGCGCAGTTGAAAAACCAGGATCCGCTCTCGCCAATGGAAAGCCAGGAGTTCGCTTCCCAGATGGCACAATTCGCCAGTTTGGAACGCCTTCACAGTATAGACTCGCGGCTGGCTGACGCACTAAGTGCCCAGTTAATGTCGACCCAGGCAATCACTAACACCATGGCCGCCAGCCTGATTGGAAAAGAGGTAGTGGCGGCGGGTGATAGTTTGATGCTCAAAAACGGCTCGGCCAATCTCTATTTCGACCTGGCGGCTCCCGCCAAGGAAGTGGAGATCACGATCTATGACGAAGAAGGTATCGCTATCCAGACCATATGGAAACGTCCGCTCAGTGAAGGTGAGAACACAGTGGTATGGGACGGCTCGAACTACAGCGGCAAGACTGTGGCTGATGGCTCTTATACTTATACTGTGCAGGCCACCGACCAGAATGGGGATCCGATTAGCGCTCTTCAGACGGCATCGGGAATTATTACCGGTGTCAACTATGAAGGGGGGATCGCCACGCTGATAGCTGGTGATCTGGAGTTCCCCATGGGCAATGTGATCTCTATCCGGCAGCCGGAGGAATAAGATGGAACTGGAAGCAGTAAAACTCCAAGCACGACTACGTCCGTTAAAGCCGGCGCAGCCGACACCGAAATCCGGTGGCGGACTGGTGGGCCGGACTGGAACCAAAGGCTCGTTTTCCAAGACGCTGGCTACGGAGCTGGCCCAGAAGAAACCGGCCGTTAACCAGGTCCCGGTCTCGCAGGGGGTGGAATTTTCCGCCCATGCCCAGGCGCGGCTTCAAGAGCGGAACATCACTCTCACACGCCATAATCTTGATCGGCTCGACAGAGGTGTCCAGCTGGCCGAGAAAAAAGGTAGTGTCAACACACTAGTCTTGATGGATGACACCGCCTTCATCGTGAGCGTGAAAAACAGGAAGGTGATCACTGCGATCACCAGGGACGCTGCTGTCGATAACGTGTTTACACAGATCGATAGTGCGACCATCGTATAACTAACAAACGGCCAGGCTGGCCCCATTTATCCGGGAACAGGTCCCGGAGTTCAGGGAAGCCTGCATCCCGCCGAACGACTGAAGCGGGATCATTGCCAAAACCTGAAAAAAGGGGAATAGAATAATGCTGAGATCATTAACATCAGCAGTAACCGGGTTGAAGAACTTCATGATCCAGTTGGACGTGTTGGGTAACAACCTGGCGAATGTACGGACCCTCGGCTTTAAATCGAGCCGGGTGGCGTTTTCAGAGGCCTCCACCCAGGCCCTGTCGGGCGTAGCCCGCGGGTTCGGCGGCGGTTTCGGGAAGATCAAACAGATCGGACTGGGTGTGACCATCAGTTCCACGGACATGAACTTCGAGCAGGGGGCGCTGGAATTCACCGGCACCTCCACCGACCTCGCAGTTCGGGGGAAATCCTTCTTCGTGGTCAGTGACGGCACGAAGAACCGCTTTACCCGGGCCGGGAACTTCTTCTTCAATAACAATGGGTTCCTGGTCAATTCCGGCGGATTGGCGGTCCAGGGGTGGAGAGCCAACGCAAGTGGTGAAATAGATACTTTTGCCGGGCTGCGGGAGATCTTTATGGACACCACCCTCACTTCGCCCGCTGAACCAACCACGTTCGCGATTATGTCCGGAAACCTGGACGCGGGCCTGGGGCCCATCGCGCAAGTGCTGTCCTCTGCTATCGCCTTTACCCTGGTAGCGGATGGCACCATTGCTGTGGGGGGCACGGACCTGGCCGATCTGACCCAGAACATTGACATCGCCACCAATACCTTGATCACCATCACCGGTAATAAGTCGGATGGTTCCGACGTCAGCACTACTTTCACGTATTCTGGCGGGGACGATTTGGACGACCTAATTGCGGTGATCAATACGGCCTGGAGCGGCGATGCCACGGCGGTTCTGGTAGACGGTAAAATCGTTCTGACCGATGATGCCCCGGGCGAATCCAGCAGCACCATTTCAATGTCCGCTGTTGGAATGAACATACCGACGTTCGAGAAAGTCACGGATGGGTTCACCGGCAGGGTCACCACATCGCGGATTGTCTTCGACAGCCTGGGCGAATCCCACAACCTGATCCTCACCTTCACCAAGGAAAAGGCAGTCGGGGAGTGGACCTGGCTGGCCTCTTTCACCGAAAATGAGACATTCGGTAACGGCAACACCGGCACCATTGCCTTCAATGATACCGGTAACGTAGTCTCCTTCGGTGTGGACGGAGCGGAAACCGGGATTCTTATAAATCCCAATAACGGAGCCGCCCAGTTCTCGGTGGAACTGGACGTCCACGGCAGCGAGGGATTCACCGGGATCACCCAGTACGCCTCCGATCCCACGGTATTCTTCCGTGAGATTAACGGCCGGCCGCTGGGTAGCCTGTTACGGTTTACCATCGATACCACGGGAATCATAACCGGGATATTCTCCAACGAGGAGAACTTGACTCTGGCCCAGATCGCACTGGCGGAGTTCCCCAACCCGGTGGGATTGCTGCGGGCGGAGAATGGATTGTTCGACACGGCTTCCAGTTCGGGTAACCCGATCATCGGAAGAGCCGGCGAGCAGTTCACGTCGAGCATCATTTCCGGATCGGTGGAAACGTCTAATGTGGATCTGGTGAGACAGTTCACTGATATGATCGTCACTCAGCGCGGCTTCCAGGCCAATGCGCGGGTAGTGACGACCGCTGATCAGATCCTGGAAGAAACCATGAGGTTGAAGCGATAGTCATCGCTTGACTTAAACAGCCTGAACCGTTGTAGGGTCGTCCTGAAATCCAGGGCGGCCCTCGACGGATCGGCTTAACAGGGAGATGCGGATTGGATATTGCCACCATAGCGGGTATTATTGCCGGTTTCGGCCTGATCATCGGGACTATCCTTACCGGTGAAGGCGCCGGGGCATTCCTTCATCTACCCTCCATGCTGGTGGTGGGGGGCGGAGCCACTGCCGCTACCCTGGTGGCCTTTCCTATGGAACAGATGATCTCAGCCTTCAAGGTAGCCGCCAAGACCTTCCTGAAACAGGAGAGCACCGATACTGAATCGGTTAAGCAGTTCATCGATTTGAGCCAGATGGCCCGCCGTGATGGTATTTTGGCCCTGGATCGGGCTCTCAAAGATGTCGCTAACCCTTTCATGCGCATCGGACTGGAAATGGCGGTGGACGGTACGGAGCCCGATACCATCAGGGATATCATGGAAACCGAGCTGTCGTCGCTCCAGGAACGGCACAAGGTGGGACAAGGTATATTCACCACCCTGGGGACCTACGCCCCGGCGTTCGGGATGATTGGGACCTTGATCGGATTGGTCCAGATGTTGCGCAACCTGGATGATCCCTCTACCATTGGCCCAGCCATGGCCATAGCTTTAATTACTACTTTTTATGGCGCAATCCTGGGTAATCTGGTGTTCCTGCCCATGGCCGTTAAGCTTAGAAACAAGTCGACCCTGGAAGTCCTATCGATGAAGATGATCATAGAGGGAGTGCTGGCCATCCAGAAAGGGGTCCACCCCAAGAATATTGAACGCAAACTGATGAACTTCATGGCTCCCGCTGCGCGCAGCAAAGAGGGGGATGAACAGACAGCAGGAGGAGGAGGCTAAAATGGCCGTGGAAGAACCGGAAGTTGATGAGGGACCAACAGCTCCGTTCTGGATGACTACCTATGGTGACATGGTGACGCTGCTATTAACGTTCTTTATCCTGATGTTTGCCATGTCCACTATCGAAGAACAGAAATTTCTCCAAGCCGCGGCCTCTCTGGCGGCGGCCCTGGGGGTGCTTGAAAAGAATATCAGTGTGATTGGGGAGGAATCGATGGCCATCGGCACCACCGGCCTATCCCGGGATCAAATCGATATGCTGCAGAGTATGGAAGACATAGCGGAGATGTTCCAGGACGAAGCGCTGACAGACATAGCTTCCCTGGAAATTGTCGGTCCCGGTGAAGTAGTGGTACGACTGGGTGATGAATTGCTGTTCAGACCCGGGAGTTCTACGCTCAAGCCCCAGGCCGTGCGGGTTCTGAGGAACATCGTCCGCTCCATCCAGGGCAGCACCGAACGGTTGTGGGTGGAAGGGCACACGGATAATGAGCCGATCAACACAGCGGATTTTAGTTCCAACTGGGACCTGTCTACGGCCCGCGCGGTAACTGTAGTCCGCCTCCTGGAACGTGCCGGGATTGAGCCGGAGCAGCTGGCGGCTGTAGGGCATTCCCACTTTCAACCGTTGGCAGATAACGCCACGCCTGCCGGCCGGGCCAAAAACCGGCGGGTGGAACTGTACATCAGTTGGGAAGAATTAGCTTATGAGTGAAGTTGGTGATCAGGAAGATGCGGGCGTCGACCAACCGGACGACGAGCAAAATAAACCTTCGTTCCCTATCGGAAAGTGGCTGGCGATTGTCGTTGTGCTGGTCCTGATGGGGTTGGGCGCCTATATGCTGACTGAGCGGGTAATTGTGCCCAAGCTCACCGGCCGGGGTGACGTGGGCGACAAGATGCGGGCCATGCGGGACAACGTGCAGGAGGCGCGGGAGGAAAAAAAGAAAATGGGCAAAATAGGCCCGGTGATCCCTCATCCCATCATGGGAATCACCGCCAATACCGCCGGTTCCCGTGGGCGGCGCTTCGTGACCTTCGACCTGATCGTGGAGACCAGGGTTGAGGACGCCCGCGATGAGATGATTACCAAGGAATACCAGATCCGGGATGCCCTGATCACCTATTTTGGCGGCCGATCGGTAAGCGAACTAGCCACCCGTCAGTTCATGACCGCCGCCAAGGATACCGTTCAGGCCTTGATCAACCGGCTGCTGGAGACGGGGAATATTGATACGGTATATTTTACCAAGTTTCTGATTCAGTAAGGGGAAAATCATGGCAAAAATACTTAGTCAAGATGAAATCGATGCCCTATTGTCAACGGTATCGGAGGAAGCGAGTGAGATTGAGGGTCTTGAAGGGGCTCCCTCTAAGCGAGTAATACTCTATGATTTCAAGCACCCCAACCTGATTTCCAAAGAGCAGATGAGGCTGCTGGAGAATATTCACGAGAGTTTTTCCCGCAATTTCGGGGTCTTTCTTTCGGCTCAGCTGCGGATGATCGTGGAGATTGATCTACTGGCCATCGACCAGCTGCTGTACTCCGAGTTCGTCATGTCCATCGCCCCGCCAGGCTGCCTGTACGTGATTGCCATGGAACAGCCGCCAGGCGAGGTGATCCTGGAATTGTCCCCCGCGCTGGTGATCTTCATTGTGGAGAAGCTGTTCGGTGGCAAGGGTGTCTTTTCCAGCACTACCTCCCGGCCCATATCCGTTATAGAGCAGAGGATCATGGGGAAGGTAATCGACCGCGCCACGGCGGAAATGTCGAATGTCTGGAGTCCCGTGGCCGAACTGAAAACGAAGGTCACCCGGTTCGAATCCAACCCGGAATTCATCCAGATCATTCCATCCGCCGAACCGGTAGTGGTGGTCTCATTACAAGTCAAAATCCATGATAACAAAACCTTGATGAACTTCTGTTATCCATACCGCTGGCTGGCTGAGATGGTCGGCCGGCCGGAGGTGCAGGACCGGCTGCAGTTTGGTGTGGGAGAGTCGACTGCGGAGGAGCGAAAGACCCTGACCTCACAGCTAAAGCAGGTCACCTGTTCGCTGCGAGCCAGCGTGGGCAGCACCCAGATAAGTATAGAAGATTTTATTCAGTTGCAGGTCGGTGATCTGCTGCTTTTGGATACCAAGCCCAACCAGGAGAATACAATTTTTGTCCGTGATAAACCTACCTTTAAAGGTCTGATCGGCCGCCGCGATAGATATCGGGCGGTGCTGATTACGGACTTAATTGATAAGGAAACGAACAATGCAGTATAACGAGTTGAATCAAAAATACAGCGCCATGCTTGAAGAGCTGCTGTCGATCCTGAATCAGGCCGGCGGCCAAGCACTGCAGGGCGAGGTCAAGGTGGATTCCGGCGAGGCGGCCGCCGAGGTGACGCCTGAATTCACACCCGGTCACGAATATCCTCTGCTGCGACTGACATTCAGCACCACCGGCCAGAGTGCGTATGACCACCAATTTCTCATGGACCGGTCCCTGGCCGGGCTGGTCTATAGCTGGATGGTGGGCGGTGATCCCCCCGAGGAGATCGGCGATGAGCACCTGGACGCGGTTAAGGAAGCCGTAGGTCAGATTATAGGTCAGCTGCAGGCTGCCTTCGATGGCGAGGACGGCGCCTTCACTCCCGGTGAGGTGGCCATCTCCCAGTTGGCGACAGCGGATGAGCTGGCGTTACCGGAGGGAGGATTAGTAGCTACCTACAGTTTCTCCCGGGGTGACGATGACACCAAGCACCTCATCACCCATATCATCCAGGGTGAATTGGCGGCCCAGGAAGGCGAAGAGGCCCCGGCGGAGGAAGCCGCTGGAGCTGAGACCGGGGAAGGCGCTGAAGACGCCCCGGAGGCGGAAGCCGAAACCGCAGATGATGATATGTTATCAGACGATTTCGGCGAAGAAGTCCCGGCCACCATTTTGGAGGACACCTCCGCCGAAGAACCGGTGAAGACTGCCGATGAGCCGACTGACCTGGTAGCCGAAACCGCCGGCATCGATGATATTTTCGGCGAGGAATTTGATGAGCCGGCTGGTGCGTCCGATACGAGCTCGGTGGAAGCCAGTCCGGTCCAGTTTGACGAATTCGGCCCGAGCCGTAAAACCGACGGGCAGGGTCGCCAGATCGATATGCTGCTGGATGTGGAGCTGGATGTAACGGTGGAATTGGGCCGCAAGATCATGCTGGTGGAAGAGATTCTCCGGCTGGGCAAGGGCTCGGTGGTGGAGCTCGACAAACTGGCGGGCGAACCGGTGGATATACTGGTCAACGGTAAGAAACTAGCCGAGGGCGAAGTGGTGGTTGTGGAGGATCACTTCGGTGTCCGCCTGACCAACTTGATCAATCCTCGGGAACGTATCAGGAGCCTGGGTAAGGCATGAAGTTTAAGATCAGCGGCCCGGCTGCCCGGCTGATTGCCATAGGGGTGGTGATAACCATAGCCGTCGTTGGAATCACCATGCGCGGGCGGGAGATCAAGTCAATTACCTCGCCGGCATCGGTGACCGCGGACAGCGCCGCCACCCAGGAACTGCAACTCAAGACATACGCTGCCGACGGGTTGACCTATGCCCTGTACAAAGTAGTGTTTATCACCATGGTGATAGTGGCGATTATAGTCCTGGGATCCCGGGGACTACGGCAATACCGTAGCCGCCGGCCGGACTCAATTGCGGGATTCGATATGCAAATTCTGGGTCGGCGCTATTTCAATACAAAGCAGTCCATTGTGCTTGTGAGGGTGCGAGACAAGGAACTGTTGCTGGGGATTACGGACCACTCCATACAATTGCTCTGTGATCTTACTGATAATGATCCGGCCGAAGTGGTGGATAGGGTGATCGATCTACCGTTGGAGTCGTAGGCATGATTAAACGTCTGACACCCCTATTACTATTGCTCCTGTTCTTCGGAGCGGCTCCCCTGCTGGCTCAGACCGGCGGGTTCCCGGTTATCAATTTTTCGCTGGAAGAGTCAACCAGTCCGCAGCAGTTGAACACTACCATCCAGATCGTCTTGCTGATGACGGTCCTGGCTCTGGCCCCCTCCATCCTGGTAATGACCACCGCCTTCACCCGCATTGTCGTTATTTTCCATTTTCTGCGCCAGGCCATCGGCACCCAGAACACCCCCTCAAATCAGATTTTGATCAGTCTGGCCCTATTCTTGACCTACTTCGTTATGGGTCCGGTCTTCACGGAGATCAACGATAATGCCCTGCAGCCCTACCTCAATGAGGAGATCGAGCAGCAGGAAGCCTTCCAGCTGGCCACGGAGCCGGTCAAGAGGTTCATGCTGATCCACACCAGGGATAAGGAGTTGGCTCTGTTCGCCGATTACTTCCAGGGAGAAATACCTACTTCCCGAAGCGAGCTATCCCTGGCGGTGGTGATCCCGGCCTTCATGATCAGCGAGTTGCGAGTGGCGTTCCAGATCGGGTTCATGCTCTACCTGCCCATGTTATTGATAGATATGGTGGTCTCGGCTGTGCTCATGTCCATGGGAATGATGATGCTGCCGCCGGTTATGATTTCCATGCCCTTCAAAATTCTTTTATTCGTCCTGGTGGACGGTTGGTACCTGATAGTGGAATCGATAATCAACGGACTGAGGTGACATGACAACGGATTTCGTCGTATTCATCAGCCACAAGACCCTTATCACGGCCCTGTACATTCTGGCGCCGATCCTGGGCAGCGCGTTGCTGGTAGGGGTGCTGGTGGGACTTTTCCAAGCGGTTACCTCCATCCAGGAAGTGACCCTTACGTTCATCCCCAAAATAGCGGTGGTGGGTCTGGTCATATTGATGATGATCCCCTGGATGCTCGACCTGGTGATTAGTTTCACCCTTCTAATTTTTGATCAGATCACTCAGTTAGGCCGGTGACTCTCGGCCTGGCGGACCTGTTTTCCGGCTGGGGGATTTCCTTCATGCTGGAATTGAGCCGGATTTCCGCCATGATCTATGCTTTCCCATTCTTGGGCTCACCCGCCATACCGGCCCGGATACGCGTTGCCCTGGCCCTGGTAATCAGCTTCATGCTGTTGCCTATTGTTGGGGTGGTAGACCTGGGCACAGATTGGGGTCTGGGCCGGTTGACCCTGGCCCTGGCGGCGGAAACGGCCGTGGGGTTGGTGGTGGGATTCGGCGCCAAATTCCTATTCGAGGCTTTCACTATGGCGGGTACCTTCGCCGGCCGGCAGATGGGGTTCGCCATAGCCGATCTGTTGGACCCGGTCACTGCGGCACCACAGTCCATGGTAGGACAATTTTGGTCGTTGGTAGCTATCTTGTTTTTCCTGGCCTTCGACGGGCACCTGTTTTTGGTACAGTTTTTGGTCGAGAATTTTCGGGTGATTCCCCTAGGCGCGGGCGTACTGACCGCCGCCACCGGCCAGGAACTGATTGCCGGTTCCAGCCATATGTTTGAGATTGCACTGCAGCTGGCGGCTCCGGCACTGATGCTCACCCTGATGATGGATGTGGGAATCGCCGTGCTGTCGCGGGCCATGCCTCGGTTGCAGATCTTTTTCGTGGCCCTGCCCCTGAAACTGTTTGTGGGGATTTTCGCATTGGTGATTTCCATGCAGCTGTTCCAGGCTATATTTGCCAGTATGTTGACTGATTCTCAGGAACACCTGATCCGACTGCTTCAAACAATGAGGTAACCCTTGGCGGAAAAACCGGCCCAAGAACGTACAGAAGAAGCGACTCCAAAACACCTGCAGGAAGCCCGGGAACGGGGCGAGGTGGCCCGCAGCGTGGAGCTGACCTCAGCGACCCTGTTGCTGGCCAGCGTATTGCTGTTTTATTTCATTGGTGAGGACTTTCTTCAGAAACTGTCCGGTGTAATCAGGACGATCTACAGTTCCTTGGATACGGTGAATATCAATCCCGGCAATATCCCCGCCTTGGCCAAATGGGCCATGGGAGAGGCTGCAGATATCCTCGGGCCGCTGTTGATCATGGTGCTGCTGTTGGCGCTCTTGGTGAATTATTTACAGATAGGGGTAATTTTTGCCCCCAAAGCCCTCAACCCCAAATGGAGCCGGGTCAGCCCAGCAGCCGGCTTGAAGAGGATTTTCTCGTCGAAGGGACTGGTTGAGCTCATCAAGGGTATTCTGAAACTGCTCATCATTGGCACGATTATTTATGTTTACCTGGCCGAAAGAGTGAAGGACTACCCATTTTTAACCTACATGACACCGCTGCAGACCATTGGAGTTCTGGCCAACGATATTTTCAAGATCGGCCTCTATGTGGGCATTGCATTCGTCGCCCTGGCCGTGGCCGATTTTACGTTTCAGAAATGGGAATACAAGCGCCAGTTGCGCATGAGTAAGCAGGAAGTGAAGGAAGAGGCCAAACAGACCGAAGGCAGTCCGGAGATGCGCGCTCGCATTCGGACGCTGCAGCGGGATATGAGCCGCAATCGTATGATGACCGAAGTGGCCCGGGCCACCGTGGTGATCACCAACCCGGCGCATGTGGCCGTGGCGTTGCGCTACAACGAGGAAGAAGGATTAGATGCGCCAATGGTGGTAGCCAAGGGCCAGCGCAAGATGGCCGAGCGGATCAAGGCAATCGCCCGGGAGAACGATGTGCCCGTCAGAGAATCGCCACCGTTGGCCAGGGCACTCTACCAGACTTGCGAGCCCGGAGATACTATACCGGACAACTTTTACCAGGCCGTGGCGGAATTATTGGCCGAAATCTTTTGGGAGCAGCATGCAGCCGCATAGCCAATTGATCAGCGACCAGCGCCTCCCGGCCGGGCGCTCTGAGCGGGGTGTAGTATGCCGCCGGGGCTGAGATTATCCGATCTGGGCTTGGGCACCGCCGTGATCTTAATTCTGGCGGTTATGCTGATCCCACTGCCCACCTTCCTGATGGACGTGTTCCTGGCCATGAATATTTTAGGGGCCCTGGTGATCCTGTTCGTGGCCCTGTATACCATTAGGCCGTTGGATTTTGCCGTCTTCCCCAGTCTGCTGCTCATGGTCACCCTGTTCCGGCTGTCTTTAAACGTGGCCACCACCCGCCTGATACTTGGCGAGGGCTACGCCGGTGAGGTGATCCAGGGGTTCGGCAGCTTCGTGGTGGCCGGCAACTATGTCGTGGGCTTCATCATTTTCCTGATCCTGGTGCTGATCAATTTCCTGGTAATCACTAAGGGCGCTACCCGCATTGCCGAGGTAACCGCCCGCTTCACATTGGATGCTATGCCGGGTAAGCAGATGGCCATCGACGCGGACCTCAATTCCGGTCTGGTAGATGAGGATGAGGCCCGCCAGCGCCGGCGCGACATTTCGAGGGAAGCCGATTTTTACGGGGCCATGGACGGCGCCAGCAAGTTCGTGCGGGGGGACGCCATTGCGGGGCTGATGATTACCGGTATCAATATTATCGGCGGGCTGGTGATCGGTACCTTGCAACTGGGAATGACCCTGGGCGACGCCGCCCGTAAGTATACCTTACTCACCGTGGGCGATGGTCTGGTGGCCCAGATCCCGGCCCTGATAGTTTCCACCGCCGCCGGCCTGATCGTGACCCGCTCAACCTCCGAGACGGATCTGGGCCGCGACGTGATAGCTCAGGTGTCCGACAAACCCACAGCACTGTATATTGCCGGTGGTACCCTGTTCCTGATCGGCGTGATCCCGGCCATGCCCGCCGCGCCCTTCATGGTGCTGGGTACAATGCTGGCCGGTTCAGGGTACATGACAGCCCGGTCCAAGTTATTAGCGGAGCAGAAATTGCAGGAGGCCGAAGAAGCCCAGGTGGAAGTGCCCGAGGAGCGCATTGAAAGCTACTTACATCCCGATCCCTTTGAGATAGAAATCGGCTACGGCCTGATCAGTCTGGTGGATACCAACCAGGGTGGGGACCTGTTAAACCGCATATCTTCCATCCGCAAAAGCATCGCCCTGGAACTGGGTATCGTCATTCCGCCTATCCGCCTGCGGGACAATATCAATCTGGGGGCCAGCGAATATGTCTTTAAAGTCTATGGCATTGAGGTGGCCCGCAGCGAGGTAATGGTGGGCTATCACCTGGTGCTCAATCCCGATCCCGACGCCGGCCTGGTGGGTATTGATACAGTGGAGCCCACCTTCAAACTGCCGGCTCTGTGGGTTTCTGGTGAGCAAAAAGCCAAGGCCGAGGCAGCCGGCTTCACGGTGGTGGAACCGCCGGTGGTGGTGGCCACACACTTGATGGAGGTGCTCAAAGCCAACGCCTATAAGCTGCTGGACCGGCAGGAAGTCAAGAAGATGCTCGATGATCTCAAGGAGGACAAGGCCGCCGTGGTGGAGGGGCTGGTGCCGGACCTGGTGCCCTTAGGGGTTATCCAGCAGGTCATGCGGAACCTGCTGCGGGAAGGGATCCCTATCCGCAACCTGATCACAATCCTGGAGACTCTGGCCGATAGCGCCGCGGTTTCCAAGGACCCGGTATTGCTCACCGAGCATGTGCGTAGCGCCTTGGCCGATTCCATCACCGATCTATTCCAGTCTGGCGATAAGGCCATATCCGTAGCCACCTTGGAACCCCAATTGGAGGATCACATTCTGCAGGCCACTCGCAAAGGCGAGGCCTATGCGGGTAACCTGGGCTTCACACCTCCCCAGGTAAAAGACGTTCTCACTTCTATAGGTGAGCAGGTGGAAAGAATTGTATTAGAGGGCGGCCGGCCGGCTCTGCTGGTCTCGCCTGCCATTCGCCGCTTTGTGCGGCAGTTCATTGAAACGGTGCTGCCCAACGTAGCGGTGCTTAGTTTCGCGGAATTATCACCGATTGTGGAACTCAAATCAGTAGGAGCAGTGAGGTATCCTGATGTTCGTTAAAAGTTATACTGCCGGCAGTGAAAGAGAAGCGCTGAACCTGGCTAAAGAGGACTTGGGCCCAGATATCATGATTCTGGATCTTCGTCGTACACCGGCGACCCTGCCGGGGCAGGAAAAAAGAGTAATGGTAACTGTTACTCCTGATGGCGCCCATAATGCCAATCCTCGTCCCGAGGCCGACAAACTGTTTCCCCGGCAATTGGCTCCCAAGGGGCCCGTGCGGCCGGGCCAGCTGTTGGAAACTTCCCCGATTCTGGATGAAAAGGAAGTGGCCGAGTTGTTCTATCTGCGCAAACAGATGCGCAACTTAAAAGCCCGCATCCGGGCCGGCCGCCATGTCCCCTTCGAGGAACCGTTCAAATTTTGTTTCGATCTGCTGGCCGAATCCGGCGTGCCGGACCATATGGCCGAGTCGCTGGTTCAACGCACCGAGCAGCAGCTGGCCGAAGAAGCATTTACCGGCATGACCGATCTGTCAGCAGTCAGCCGCGCCGTAGCCGTGAACGAGCTGCGCAACCAGATCCAACGATTGTTCGTCGCTGCGCCGGTCCCACCAGCAGGAGACGGCCAACAGGTTGTGGTCATGATCGGTCCTTCGGGCGCCGGGAAGACTTCCCTGATCACCAAGTTGGCTGCCCATAAAGATGTCTATCGCGGTCGCCGGTTGGCGGTCATCTCCACCGACATCTATCGGGCCGGGGCCAACGCGGGGCTCAAGTCCATTTGTAAGATATTAGAGATTCCCATTGTCGAGGTCAAGCATCTGGATGACATCCCCCGGGCCAAAAAGAACCTCTCTGACTTTGAGGTGCTCCTGGTGGATACCCCCGGCCGGAGTCCTCTGTCCAAGGAGTGCTTACCGGCACTGCAGACCCAATTGGCCCTGTTCAAACCCACCGAGACAATCCTGGTGCTAAGCGCCAACATGGGCATTGAGGAGTTATGGCTGTTCCTGGGGCTCTACCAGGGGGTGCATCCGACGGCCCTGGCGGTTACCAAGCTGGATGAAACCAGCCGTCCCGGTAAGGTACTGGGATTGGCCGACGATCCTAAACTGCCCCTAAAATACATTTCCAACGGTCAGGCAGTGCCTCAAAGCCTGGCGACCCAGGTTGGGGAGGCGATCATAAAACAATTACCCCTAACGGGCGGGAAAGACTGAAGTGCTGACCAGCCAAGTGCAGAAGCCGGCAGCCAAACCCAAGTACAAGCAACGCCCATCGGCGGTGCAGCAGTACCTCCCCGAAATAATCACCATCACCTCTGGCAAGGGCGGGGTGGGCAAGACCAACCTGGCGGTGAACCTGGGTATCCTCCTGAGCCAGCGCAAGCAAAGGGTCCTGCTGATGGACGCCGACCTGCAGCTGGGCAAGCTGGATGTGATCCTGGGCGCTTCGCCCCGTTATACACTGGCCGACCTGGTGGAAGGGCGCAAAACTATTGATGAAATCATCATGCACCATCCCTCAGGGATCGACATATTGCCGGCCACCTCCGGTGATCTGGACCTGCTGGACGCCGACGACCGGATGCTTAAGGTATTAGCCAATTCGTTTTCTTCCATTCAGTCCCTTTACGACTACCTGATCGTCGACACCGGCGCGGGACTCTCCCCGACGGTGCTCACCATGGCGCTGGGAGCCGACAAGGTTATCCTGCTGGTGACCCCGGAGCCGGCCTCGGTTTCGGATGTGTACGCCATGATCAAGGTGATCAGCCAGAAAGCGCCTGACCTGCCATTGATCCTGGTGCCCAACCGCCATTCGTCGCTCGAAGATGGGGTGGAGTTGCATAAAAAGTTGAACCTGATTACCCAGAAGTTCCTCAAAACTACCATCTACTACGGCGGCTCCATCGTGGAAGATAACGCCGTGCGCCAGGCTGTAATACGACAACGGCCCTTCGTGACGGAATTTCCCAATAGCCAGGCGGCCAATAACCTGCAGCTGGTTTGCCACCGGCTGCTGAAATTTCCACGCCAGGATTTCGACCGCCGTTCAAATATCTTTGATCGGCTGAAGGAAAAGCGTAAAGTCATGGAAACGGCCTAGAATGAGCTCGACCATTTATCAGTTGACCCTGATTATCGGGATGGGTACCTTGATCACGTTGCTGATCAGGGGCATGAGCCTGGGAATCGCCCTTTACCGGAGCATGGTGGTGATCATGGCGATGCTGGGATTGCTCCTGGTGGCCGGTATTATAGTGAAATGGGCCACTATTCCCAAGCCCCCGCAATCCGAAATCAAGGATTCGGAAACCGACCTGGAAGTGGCTGATAAAACGGAATGAGTACTACCGTTACAGATAGCCGGGAACATAATGGCGAGACACTCCTGCGGGAATACTACGCCACCAAGGATCCCATCCTGCGGGAGCGGGCGATCCGGGAGTTCTTGCCGCTGGTCTACTACGTGGTCAACCGCGTTACCCTGCCAGCTACCGATGCCATCACCCGGGAAGACCTGGAGCAGAGCGCCATTCACGGCCTGCTGGAGGCCATCGAACGCTTCGACGAAACGCGGCAAGTTAAATTTAAGACCTTTGCCTATAAACGCATTTACGGCGCTGTTATCGACGCCATCCGTCAAGTACGCATCCTCAGCCGCACTAAACTCGAGCGCCTGATGAGAGTACAGCGCATTACCGAAGAGCTGACCCAGAAGCTCCACCGGGAGCCACTCCCTGATGAAGTTTGCGAGGCAGCCAATATTTCTCCCAGCGAGCACTCGAGTTTACTGGTGGCTGGGCAGCTGAGCTATGCCACTTTTTCACTGGACGATCCGGTCCTGGGAGAACCGGAAGGCTCCGTCAGGCAGATTGATCTGCTGGCGGATGTGGAATCTGAAGACCCGGAGAAGTTCTATATGATGGAGAACCTGAAGGCCCGTTTGGTCAACATGATCAAAAAGCTCCCCGAAAGAGAGCGTTTGATTCTGGCTCTATACTACTATGAAAACCTTACCCTGGTAGAGATCGGCAAGGTGCTGAGTATATCCGAATCGCGGGTATCCCAGATCATGAGTAAGTCGATGGACAACCTGCGAGGCAAATTAAAATGATCGATATCCTCGATCCGAACCAGGGATTGCCGCAACCGGTGCCGGTTACTACCCAGCCGGTGGAACCGGTGGATACCGATAACGTCAGTATTCATGATAACCGGCTGGAGGAGGAGAAACGTTCCGGCCAGGAAGACCAACTGCAAGAGCGCAGGAAGCAAAAAAAAGGGGACGTAGTGGAGTTGTCCAGTCGTTCGGGGGCTCAGCATTCGGAAGCGGAAAAGTCGGATGACGATACGGGCCATCAAGGCCCCGAAACAGATGAACACCAGATCGATATTATCATTGAGTAAGATTCTATTGCTGGCCGCCATGATCGTGGGCGGGTCCGCCCAGGGCGGCTCAGGGAAGTATATAGCTTTTTTCTCCGCCGAACAGGAGCATTACCGGCGGATCCTGATCGACGGCGTCGGCAACCGGCACGTAAACGTAGAGCTGGATAGTTTGGGCCAGTGCGAGATCAGGATCTGGGGCGCCTCCGAAAAATCGTATGTGGGTCTTAGAAACTATACTAAAGGCTACCTGATCCCGGTGCACATCAAAGTGGAATTCCCTGAGAAGCAGCTTATGTTGATTAAGGTTTATGGGACCCGTTTTAAGGAAGTAGTGAAATTCCGCGAGGTTGGGTCGGGCCTGTACGTCATTGACTTGTACGTCCGGCGCCTACCCCAGGAGAGCATTTTTCGTGAAGAGACCATCAGCGCCTTATGGCCGGGCGGCCGGTTCCAGCCGGATGTTATCCCGGGAGGGGGGGCTACGGTACAACTGGCCGCAGCGCATAAGATAAGTTTTATTCCACCGGTATTGGCCAAACTGGCCCCCTATCGTTATGTGATTTACCGGGCCATGTTCTGGGCCGCCGCCGTATTTGCCGGCCTATTTATAACCGGCATACCGTTGATTATTCTCATGCGGCGCCGGAGGACTCACGGCCGGTTTGGCTCCCGGCAGGCTAAGGGGTCCACCCGGCTGGATATGGCGGATGCCGTTGCGGTCCGCGCCCAGAATATGATGAAACACAATGGCGACCTCAGTTTTGAAGAGGCCACACTGATGGCCGATTTGGAAAAGGACCCCGCTGGCCGCTCCTGATCACCGCAGCCCCCATACGCCGGCATGCTCAGACTCGATTATCTAGACCAGTTCGGCGCGCTCCTGGAGAAGAGCCTCTCCAGTGACGAAACCTACGACGCAGTCCTCGGAATCCTCGAACAAGTCATTGATTACAATTCCGCCACCCTGTTTATTAACGACCCCGTTACTAACCGGCTGGAGGTATCCCAGTCCCACGGGGAGGGCATTGTCGACCTGATCGTCGAGGTCACTTTCGAGCGGGGCGAAGGGTTGAGCGGTTGGGTGGCTTCGCAACATGCCCCAGTGATTTTTTCCACCATCCATACGGAGAACCGGGATAGCCGATTCCACTCCCTGGTTTCCATGCCTCTTTGGTCCGAGGACCGGCTGCTGGGGGTGCTCAACCTGGGACACTCCCGGTCCGGGTTCTACCGGCAGGAACATAAACCGGAATTCCAGAAATTGGCATCGCAACTTTCAATGATCGTTGAGCAGTTGCGGCTCCGGGATGAGCTTAAGGCGAAAAACAGTCGGCTTGAGGAGTTGCTGGCAGAGCTGCGGACGGCCCAACAGGCCCTGGTGGAAAAGGAACGCCTGGCGGCCATCGGTGAAGTGGTCGTAAAGATCAAGCATGAAATCAACAACCCATTATCGGTCATCATCGGATTCGTCGATCTGTTGAGCATGGAATGCTCCGATACCCTGCCGGAGTTCGCCGAGAACTTGGCCAAGATCAAGACAGCTGCCAAGCAGATCGAGAGCCTTACCAAAGCCTTGGAGAACGTGGAATCGAGCCAGGCGGAGGAATACCACGCCGGCGTTAAGATGTTGAAAATTGATTAGCCCAAAGCTGCCCGTAAGGGAAAAAACTACCACCTGATAGCTAATTAGAGATTCCTTCCCTTACCAGGTACGGAGGCCCTCCAGCCGGCGCTACCAGAATAACCCCTCTAATACCCTTTCTCCTCTGAGAAGATTCCGCTTGCAGCCGTCAAACCAGTCCTGCCACCGGTTTGGCACGGCATTTGAACCGATATTGCGCAGTGACATGAAATTGTGGAGTAACTATGGATTTTAATCTCGGCAGGATCGCCCGTAATATGACCAGGAACCTGTACGGTACTGATATTATCGCCAACAACCTGGCTAATAGCAGCACCACCGGTTTTAAACGGGATGCCGCGTTTACCGACGCGTATATGGAGGCCGTCCAACAGGGCGCCTCCAAGAGCTATACCAACTTTTCCCAAGGGGAAATGATACACACGGCAAATTCCCTGGATTTTGCCATCACCGGCACCGGCTTTTTTGTGGTCCAGACCGATTTGGGGCTGGCCGTTACCCGTAACGGACATTTCCAAGTCGATGCCCAGGGTATGCTGGAAACAGCTGCGGGCGAGCTGGTACTGGGCGAGCATGGACCGATGTCAATTATTGCCAGCGGTGATACTCCCGGCCAGGTGCTGGTGACCCGGCAGGGAGAGTTATATGTGGACGATGTTTTTATTGATAACCTGGCAATCGCCCAGGTAGCCGATCTCCAGGCGCTGGAGAAAATCGGTTCCAACCTATTCAAGGTCGGCAATGATATCCTGATGACCCAGCTGGACCGGGAACTGATCGATATCCGCCAGGGGATGCTGGAAGGGTCGAATGTCTTGCCGGTGGTTGAGATGGTAACCATGATCGACCTGCAACGTAATTATGAATCAACTCAACGGGTGGTCAGAGCCATGGACCAGATTCTGGGACGGGCCGTTCAGTTGGGTGATTACCGCTAAGGAGGATTTATGATCAGATCACTGAGAACCGCTGCCCTGGGCATGGGCGCCCAACAGCTGCAACTGGACGTGATAGCCAATAACCTGGCTAACGTCAATACCACCGGCTTCA
>JADFMC010000078.1 GCA_022564085.1 Fidelibacterota bacterium
ACCTATAGGGCCCTGGCAGCCGACCTTAATGGGGCACATTAAACCGGGCCCAGTTTACCCTCCGGGCATTATGGGCGCTACCCTGGACCTGGCTGACCTAAATTCGCCGGTAGCATTTAACCTTTGCCAAACCGTCAATGCCCCCGTCCCCCATGACCACCATGCCCGTCCCCTGGCGGTTGATCCCGGCTACCCTGGTGGACCGGCCCAACCGCTTCCTCACCAACATCATCGTGCAGGGCCGGCAGCACCAGGCCCACTTGCCGGACCCGGGGCGGCTGCTGGAACTGCTGTGGCCCGGGGTGGACCTGTTGGTACAGCACAACCCGGGCCCCGGGCGCAAGACCGACTACACCGTCCACCTGGCGCGACGTCCCGCTGGCGAGGGTTGGGTATGCATCAACACCCTGCTGCCCAACCGGTTTGTCCGTTTCCTGCTCAACGAGCACCAGTTGCCCGCCCTGGCCGGCTGGGATCTGGTTGGTACCGAGGTGACCGAGGGCCACAGCCGCTTCGATTTCCTGCTGGAGCGGGATGGCCGGCGCCTCTACCTGGAGGTAAAATCAGTGACTTTCGTTGATGGCGGTGTGGCCCAATTCCCCGACGCCGTCTCCGCCCGGGCCGCCAAACACGCCCGCCATCTGGCGGAGCTGGCCGTCAATGGGTACCAGGCAATGATACTCTTTGTGGTGCAGCGGGACGACGCCCATATTTTCCGCCCCATGTGGGACCGCGATCCTGAAGTAGGCCGCGCCCTGAACGAGGCCGCCCTGGCCGGGGTTGACATCCGGGCCATCAAACTCGCGGTGACACCTGAGATTTTCACCTACAAAGGAGAGCTGCCAGTGGACCTGGAGCCGCCCCGGGACTAGATCTTCCCCCCAGCCCTATCCAGATCGTCTATGATATCCGCCAGGGCTCCCAGTTTCACGTTGTCCCTACGGGAATTGCCAATCTCCAAACAACATTTGAACTCCAATGAGATCGTACCACCGACCGCCGGCAATCGGCGATCGGACCCGGTAAAGGGTTTCTGTCCTTACCGGGAATTGGGGCTAAATTCTGTCTTATTATCTATGACAGCCTTAAAATACTGTTGTGCGTGCCAGTAGAAGTGCAGTCGCTGCGGAGCCGATGGTGGCGGTCGGCATTAATTCAACGAGCGCCAGGCGGCCTATGAGCGGGTTGACTCCCGGTTGAATGCAATTCGGTTTTAGGGGGCTAGAATGATCAAATTCCTTCCTAAATCCAAATCCATCTCTCGGCGAGATTGGATCACGGGTAGTGAGCCGGATTGCCGATGCGTCGCCGTATCCCGAGCGCGCATACATGGATGATCTGAAACGCCTGTACCGGCAGGCCCTGGCCGCGCGCATCGACGCCCTGGAGGCGGCCAAAGCGGCTTTCCAAGCAGGGGAGACCGATGCTGGCAGTTCCCTCCGCCGGCTGGCCCACACCCTGAAAGGCTCCGGCGGTACCTATGGCTTCCCGCAGATTACCAAGGCCGCTGCTGCCTTAGCTACAGCGGACCCAGGTCAGGTGATCGAGCTGGTGGACGCTCTCCTGGAAATCCTCCGCGACGTGGCCGGAGGGGGCGGCGACGAGCGCAAATTCGGCCTGCTGATCATCGAGGACGATCCCATCGCCGTTCGCATCATGCAGGCCCGGCTGTCGACCGCTAACCGCGAGATCTACACCGCCGAAACGGCTGCCCGGGCCGAGGAGCTACTCCGGGAACAAGAGATCGACCTGGTGCTGCTGGACCTGATACTGCCCGATACGGATGGCCGAAATTTCCTGATGCGGCTGCGGGAACGCCCCGCTCTGGCCGGACTGCCGGTGATTATTACTTCCGTCAAGGGCAGCGCTGCCACCAAGACCGAGTGCTTCGCCCTGGGGGCCGATGAGTACTTCGAGAAGCCCATCGATATGGATGTCCTGGCAGCGGCGGTGGCGTCCAAGTTGCAGCGCTCCGGGGAACTGGCCCGGGAATCGCGCACCGATCCGCTCACCGAGCTGCCTAACCGGGCGGCCCTGGTGGAAGCTTTTGAGCGAGCCCAGTCGTCGGCCATGCGCTCCGGGGAGTCATTGTGCCTGTCAATCCTGGACCTGGACCATTTCAAGCAGGTCAATGACAGCCACGGACACGCAGTCGGTGACCAGGTATTGCGCCGGCTGGGCGCCGTACTGACCTCCGCCCTGCGAGGCGCCGACCTTGTGACCCGCTGGGGCGGGGAGGAATTCGTGGTGTTGTTCCCCAAAGCAGGGGTAACCGGCTCGGCCGGCGCTCTGCGGAAAGCGCTGAAGGCATTTGGGAGTGAGCAGTTCTCCGGTGGCAACGGCGAAACTTTCAGCGTCACCTTTTCGGCCGGAGTGGTGGAGGTAGCTCCGGATTCCGGCCTGAAGGAGGCGGTGGAAGAGGCTGACAGCCTGCTGTACCTGGCCAAGGAAGCCGGGCGCAATCGGGTCCTGACACCCGATAGTGACGCCAAACCGCAGCCAAAGCAAATCCTCTTGGCGGAAGACGACGACCTGATAGCCTCGGTGATCAAACATCGCCTGGGACGGGAAGGCTTCGAAGTGCACCACTACCCGGACGGCGTGCGGGCGCTCCTGGCCGCACCCGACCTGCAGGTCTCGCTCTGTATACTGGATATTAAAATGCCCGGGATAGATGGCTTCGAGCTGTTGGGTAAACTGCGCCGGATGCCGGCCTATCAAAAAATACCCATTGTAATGCTCACAGCCCTGGGAGGCGAAAAAGATATCGAACGGGGCTTTGCCCTGGGCGCCGATGATTACATTATGAAGCCCTTTTCCCCCCTGGAGTTGCTGGCCCGGATTCGGCGCCTGATCAAATCGTGATGCGGGTCCTGCTGGTAGACGACGATCCCGAGATTTTGCTGGTGGCTACCACGGTCCTTGTCCGCAGCGGCGAGTTCCAGGTCAGTCAAGCCGGCAGTGCCGAAGAAGCACTGGCGTCAGCCCGCCTAAATCCGCCCGAGGTAGTCATCACCGACTACCTGTTGCCCGATATGGATGGCGCCCGGCTGCTGGAACGTCTACGCGCCGAAAAAGTTCTGGCCCTCATACCGGTGATCTTCCTCACGGGCAAGGCCGAACCTGCCGACGTGGAGCGGTTGCAGCGGCTAGGCGCCCGGGGAGTGATCGGGAAACCGTTCGATCCCTTCGAGCTGGTCGACCGGATCAAACAGATACTGGCGGACTAACCGGTGGCCGCACTCCGGGAAATATTGAGCGATCTCGTCCTCCAGGACCGGATTTTTCTGCTGCTGGGCATTACGATTGCCATCCTGCTGGTCCTGATAGTATTCTTCGCTTTCCTGACCATAGCCCTGCGCCTGCGCAATATCCGTAAGGCTGGACTGTGGCAGTCACTGGAGGCCCGCTGGGAACCGCTGATCCTGGATGTCATGACCGGGGAACGCTCGCCCGATGACACCCGGCAGTTTGTAGCCGCACACGAGGCCTTGTACTTCGTGGACTACCTGTTGCGGTTCGCCAATCGGTTCCGGGGCCGGGAGGCGGCGGTGATTACCGAGCTGGCCCGACCCTATCTGCCCCGGCTGGCGGCCCGTCTGGACGAAGCCGATCCTTCCCGCCGGGCCCGGGCCATCCGTACGCTGAGCATCCTGGGCAGGGAAGAGTACGCCGACGTGATCGTGGCGGCGTTGGACGACCCGTCCCCCCTGGTGGCCATGATCGCCGCCCGGGCGCTGGCCAATCAGGATCAGCCCCAACATGCGGCCGCATTGCTGGCCCGGCTGGATCGCTTCGATACCTGGAGCCTGAATTACCTGGTCTCCATGCTGTCGGCCATGGGTCCGGCCGTTGCGCCGCAGCTGCGCCGTATACTAGGCGATACCCAGGCGCCGCCCCAGACTCGGGCCGTAGCTGCCGGTGCCCTGCGGGAGCTGAGAGACTATGAGTCCGGTCAAATCGCCGCCCGAGTGTTGGAGACCGAAACCGAACGGGAGCTGCTGGCGGCCGCCCTACGACTGGTGGGCGACGTGGGCAGCCCGGAGTTCTTAGGTCCCATACGGCGTCTAGCCCGGACCGATGATCCGGTGGTGCGGGGACTGGCCCTGCGGGCCTTGGGCCGCCTGGGCACAGACGATGACCTGCTGTTGCTCCGGCAGGGAATGGAGGACCAATCCCAATGGGTGGCCCTGCACGCCGCCCGGGGACTGCGCCAGGCGGGTGGTAACCATCTGCTGGAGGAGCTGGTGATCACCGGCCATTCAAAGAGCGATCTGGCCCGGCAGGTGTTGGCCGAGGGGAACAGCTCGTGAACTTCGCAACCATCGGGGGTTTCGTGCTGGACGGGTTCAATATCCTGGCCCTGAGCTATTTCGTCCTGCTGAACACCACTTATCTGATTACCAGCGTCCTGGCTTTCAAGGCCTTGCGGCAGTATACCAGGACACTTAAAGCGATTGATGTGGAGGAGTTGATCTCCTCGGTCGGCGCGCCCCCCATCACCTTGATCGCCCCGGCCTACAACGAAGAATCCACCTGTGTCGAGGCGGTCAAGGCGCTGTTGCTCCAGAAATATCCCGAGTATGAAATCCTGGTGGTCAACGACGGTTCCAAGGATAAGACCCTGGATCGCCTGGTAGAGGCCTTCGACCTGCAGCCTGCCAACCGGTTGGCTACCGCCGAAATACCCACTGCCCGCGTCCGGAGGGTCTATCGGAGCCGGCGGTTGCCCAACCTGTGGGTGATCGACAAGGAAAACGGCGGCAAGGCCGATGCCCTCAATGTAGGGATCAACTATAGCCAGACGCCCCTGTTCTGCGCCCTGGACGCCGACAGCCTGCTGGAGCGGGAGGCCCTGATCAGGGTAGTGCGGCCCTTTTTAGAGGACGCCCGAACGGTGGCCGCCGGCGGCATTATCCGGATAGTCAACGATTGCGAGGTGGAACAGGGGCAGGTGACTAAGATCCGCCTGCCGAAGCGACTGCTGGCCCGATTTCAGGTGCTGGAATACCTACGGGCCTTCATGGCCGGCCGCATAGGCTGGAACGTCCTGAACCTGACCCTGATCATCTCCGGCGCCTTCGGCGTTTTCCGCCGGAAAACGGTGGTGGATATGGGCGGCTATTACACTGATACCGTGGGCGAGGATATGGATCTGATCGTCCGGCTGCATCGACATTGCCGGGAACAAAATATTCCCTACCGCATCGTGTACGTGGCTGACCCGGTGGCCTGGACCGAATGTCCCGAGACCATCAAGGTGCTGGGTCGCCAACGCGACCGCTGGCAGCGGGGACTCTACGAATCCCTTATGCACAACCGCCGCATGTTGTTCAACCCGCGCTATGGCCGGATCGGACTGGTGGCCTTTCCCTATTTCTTTTTCATGGAGCTGCTGGGTCCGGTAATTGAACTTTTTGGCTATTTTACCTTCACCGCCGCCCTGATCCTGGGCCGGGCCTCGGGGCCCTATATCCTGGCCTTTTTCATGGCCGCCTTCGCCTTTGGGGTCGTACTTTCGGTGGCCGCGGTGGGATTGGAGGAGCTTTCCTTCCATCGTTATCCCCGCCTGTCGGACCTGCTGCGGCTGTTCGGGCTGGCGGTGGCGGAAAACTTCGGTTATCGGCAGCTCACCGCCTATTGGCGTATCCGAGGCTTTTTCTCCGCCCTGCGGGGAGTAAAAGGTTGGGGCCGGATGGAACGCAAGGGATTTGCCGTGGGAGTGGGGCCATGAGCTGGCTGCTGCTGGCCCTGCTGCCGTTAATGCCGCTCCAGGCCGACAGCCTCACCCGGACCGGGGACCCTGCCTCAGCGGCGGATACCCTGCTATCGTCCTATGACCGATATTTAAGCGGTCAAGTGCCGCCCTATAGCGAGCACATAAACCTAGCCCGGCGGCTGGCGCACGCCTCTTATTGGCCAGAGGCGATTACCGTCTATACCGATATTCTGGCAATTCATACCGCTGATCCCGATGCCCGCCTGGGCCGGGGGCTGGTGCTGTCCTGGCAGGGGGAATACCCCGCCGCCGAGGCCGATCTGGTGCCGGTGACCTCGGAATATCCCGCCTATACCGACGCCTGGATGGCCCTGGGTAACCTCTACTTATGGTGGGGCCGACCCTCCGAGGCCGTTGACGCCTACTCTCAATTGGTCGATCTGTCCCCGGATCAGGCGGCAGCCTACATCACACGTGCCAGGGCTTACCAGGCCGCTCGGCGCTTCCCACAATCGCGCCGGGACCTGCGCCGGGCGGCTAAGCGCAACGGTGACCAGGCAGCCATTGATCAGCTGCTGCGAGACCTGAACCGAGAACCGGCCGCCCGGCCGTGGGAACCGGTGGTGTCGTTCGATCTACAAACCTTCTCCGATGCCCGGCCCGATTGGAATACCGCCCGACTGACGGTAAAGCGGGAGCTTAAGCAGGGTTCGATCACCGCCGGACTACTACAGGCTAGACGCTTCGGGCTGGTGGACGAGGCGTTATCGTTTGACGGCTACCGGAACCTGTGGCCGAAAGCTTACGGCCACGTCCAGGTGCAGCTGGCCCAGGGGCCGGGGGTGCTGCCTAGCCTGGATGGGACGGTGGAGTTGTTCCACGGCTTCGGTCGCGGCTGGGAAGCCTCCGGCGGCCTGCGCCGGATGGTGTTTAGCGCTAAAGTGGTCAATATACTGGGTGGTTCTCTGGCCCTCTACAGTGGTGATTGGTACCATCGCGGGCAGCTCCTTTTTATCCCCGGCGAAAGTGGTTACGGGGTTAATGCCGCCCTGGCTACCCGGCGCTATTTCGGCACAGTGGACAACTTCGGCCAGCTGGCCGCCGGCCGGGGCCGGGAGGTTGAAATCACCGGGGCCGACCCTAAAATCCGGGAAACAACTACAGTCAATATCCGGGGGCAAGGTTTCTTAAGCCGGCGGATAGGCTTTACTTTAACCCTGGGATTTCAGCGGACCGAGAACTACGACCAGCGGGGATTTCAAGTCGGATTGATCACCCGCTGGTGAGGCCACAAGGCTGAAGCCGGATGCTGGATACTCAAAACTCGATACACTATGTTGGATGTTGGATAGAATCCCGCCAGAGGCGGGGTTGGATGCCAGGAACTTGGGACTTGAAATAAGGGGCTGAATACTGGATATACCGTGCGCCTGATCAGCTCCCGACCATGTTCTCAATGGCTCGCCGCACCAACCGGTTGAGGGAGACCCCCTCGCGGGCGGCCTGGCCAAGGGCCTGCCGGTGCAGTTGGGGCGGAATGCGAACGTTGAAACTGCCCTTGGCTGATTTGAGAGGCTCTTTGCCCACCTCGCGGCAAAGCGCCAGGTAATCGTCAACCGCTTCATGGAAGGCCGTCTTGAGCTCGTTAACCGATTGCCCCTCAAATGTTACCGTATCGCCGATACCTTCGATTTTTCCGTAGAAAATGTCGTCATCGGCGCTGAAATGGATTGATCCGATAAAGTTCTGATAGCTGATAGTATCTTTCATTTGAGGTATCCTTTCCCTCCCAGCGTTGCTTCATTAGATCGATTTGGTACCGCCTGAGATTGGGCTTGGGGTGGGGCCTGTGGAGCCTGATAATGTCCTTGGTTTGTCTATTTGCAAAGGCAATCCTTGACCCTGATGTCCTTCCTGTTTTCAGTTCCTCGTAGCCAAATCCTCTTAACAGCCTGCGGAGCTCATCATACTTTAAATCCGCCGGTTTGGGCAGAAACCACTCAAGCAACTTCTCCTGCTCACCCACGGGACAGTTTAATAGCTTGTGCAGATGCCGCAAATAATATTCAGTTGCATTCAAGCCGGAAAACAGTAACCGGGCGGATTGAGTATTGCACCACCAGGAACTAAATTCAATGGCCGAACAATACATTACCCTAGTGAATAATCCACATCAGGAGCATACATGAAATACGTCCTTGTTTCGGTGTCAGCCATTCTGCTGGTCGTGTCCTGTAGCCGTCGGGATCCGGCCCTGATCCGGGAGGCCCAGGCCTTCATCGACCAGTATACCGCCCAATATTTGGAACTGCAATACGTCTCAGCAGAGGCCGAGTGGCAGTCCAATATCCGCATTATCGAGGGGGATACCACCAACGCCGCCCGTACCAACCGGGCCAACGAGGCTTTGGCGGCCTTCACCGGCAGCGTGGACAATATCGCCCAGGCCCAAAAATACCTGCAGAGCAAAGGGGCGCTGGAACCGCTGCAGGTCAAGCAGCTGGAAGCGATCCTGTATGCCGCCGCCAATAATCCGGCCACTGTGGCGGACCTGGTCAAGGAGCGCATTGCCGCTGAGACGGCCCAGGTGGAGGCGCTCTACGGCTTCGATTTTCAACTGGACGGCCAGACGGTGAGCGCCAACCATCTCGACCGGCTGCTGTGGGA
>JADFMC010000079.1 GCA_022564085.1 Fidelibacterota bacterium
ATTCCCAGAACCCTTACGCCGATACCGCCTTCGTCTGGCTGTATGTGCCGGACATCGGCGGTGATAGTACTGGTCTCTCCCTTGAAGCCGGGTACACATTTATCGAAAATAATGATATAATCTCTTCTGGTCGCGCCCTCTATCGCCACGAAGTGGATATCTTTAACGGCTTTGAATCCGGGCCGGTCTGGCACCAGACGATACTTAAGCCCGGAGCACCTTTTACCATATTGCTGGACACCCCCGGCCTGCGTGAATCCGATACTACTAGTTTGCGGCTGCGGGTGCGCGGGGGTTCAAAAACCACCGGCTCCGTCACCGGTTACAGGTGAACTTCAACGATATGCCCACCTGGCAGTCCAGCAGCTGGTCGGCATTCGCTGATCGAATCCTTTCCCTGCCTGCAGGCCGGATTGGCCGTAACGGACAAAACATCCTGATACTTGCTAATCTAGCCGCCGATTCGCGGGATGAAATCTGGGTTGACTGGGCCGAACTGGAATACGGGCTGGACCTGAAGGCGGTGGACGACCGGCTGGCCTTCCTGACCCCGGCAATGGCGGGGGCGGTCAATATTGCCCTGAGCGATTTCAGCGGTTCGCCGTTGGTCGTGGATATCACTGATCCGGCCCGGCCGGTGCTGTTACCCGCCTCGGCGGTGGCCAGCGGCTGGCAGTTCACCCCCCTCGAATTTATCGAGCCTCGCCGCTACCTTGCTTACGGGGAAAACGGCCTGCTGTCACCGGGGGTCTCCACGCTGCACACCGGCCTGAGCTTCACCGACCTGCGGACCCCCAATCATCAAGCGGATTATATTGTAATTACTGCCCGGGAGTTGCGGCCCTGGGCGACCGAGTTGGCGGCGATACATGCCGGAGAGGTCCGGGAGCAGTACCGTCTGGATACGCTGGTGGCCACGGTAGAGGAGATCTATGAGGAGTTCTCCGGGGGGGTGGCCGATCCTTACGCTATCAGGGCTTTCCTGCGCTATGCTTACGAGAACTGGCGGGACCCGATCCCCACCCTGGTGGCCCTGTTCGGTGACGGCGACATTGACTACCGTAATATCTCCGGCCGGAGCAATATCCTGGTGCCCACTATCCAACTGGATGGCCGGGATGAGATATTTTCCCGTTCGGCCGACGACCATTTCGTCTACCTGGATCCCATCGATCCGGGTGACAAGCTGCCCGATATGGGCATCGGCCGCATTGGCGTTTCCACACCGGAGGAGGCCGCCGCCGTGGTTGAGGCAGTGCGCCAGTATATGGTCACTCCCGAGCCGGGCGCCTGGCGGCAGAGGATCGTCCTGGCGGCCGACGACCCGGCGCGGCCCAACAATAATGAACCGAATTTCATTTTGGATTCGGAGAAATTCGCCAACCTGGTACCCCCCTTTCTACAGCTCAAGAAAATCTATCTGACCGAGTATACCAAGGTGCTGGACCCCTCCACCAGCTCGATCATCAAGCCCGACGCCACTGCCGATCTCATTCGCCAGATCAACCAGGGCGTCACCCTGATCAATTACATCGGGCATGGGGGACCTACCCAATGGTCGCAGGAGGCGCTATTGAAAATGGAGCGTGACCGGGTACTTCTGGACCCCGGGCTGCGCCTGCCCGTATGGTATGCCGGTACCTGCTCCTGGGGCCGGTACGACCAACTGGACACCCCCAGCATGAGTGAGGTCATCACCGCCAGCACCAATATCGCCGGGATTGCCATTATTTCCGCCACCCGGGCGGTATTCTCCTCGAGCAATACCAAGTTCGTCACCAAACTTTTCCAACAGACCTTCCCCGATAGAAAACCGTCCCCCTACCGTATCGGCAATATCTTCCAGTACAGCCGGGGAGTGGATCTCAACGAGGAAGACAAATTCCACCTCTTCGGCGACCCGGCCATCATCCTGGCCTTCCCCCGTTCCAGCCTGGCCATTGACCCGGCCTCACCCGATACGGTCAAGGTGTTGGATCGCGTTAGTTATGGAGGGGCCACCAGCGGAGAGCTGACCAGCGGCCAGGCCCTGATAACAGTAGTGGATGCGCCCCGCCAGATCGAGCGCAGTTACCTCACCAGGGACGGTGACACCAGGACCGTTAAATATGAGTTGCCCGGCGCAGCCCTATTCCGGGGACTAGTCTCGGTGAATGCAGGTCGCTTCGAAGGGCGCTTCAGGGTGCCCATGGACATCAGCTACGGCGCCAGCGCCGTCACCATCATCGCCTATGCCTGGTCAGAGCAGAGCGGCCCGCTGCAGGAACAGATCGGCGCCCGGTCAGACCTGTTTATCCGGGGCTCGCGATCAGATATTCAGGACCACGACGGACCATTGATCACAGTTTATTGGGACGGGCGCCCCCTGTATGACCAAGATGCGCTGCCGCTGGCGGCCCGGTTGGAAGTGGAACTCAAGGACCCCTTGGGGATCAACCTGACCGGTGAAGTAGGCCATGCCATTCGCATCTGGATCGATGACGAATCATCGGCCCAGGTGATGGACCAACTATTCAACTATGATATCGGCAGTGATACCACCGGCGGCTTCACCTTCGATCTTGATCCCGGCCTGACAGGCCGGCATGAGATCACCATTGAAGCCTGGGACAGCGCGAATAACAAGACGGAAACTACCATCGTGGTCTACCTGGCCCTGTCCGAGGAGTTGGATGTGACCGGCTTGTTTAACTTCCCCAATCCCTTCCAGGATCAAACTGATTTCGTCTATACGCTTTCGGTACCGGCGGAAATCGCCATAACGGTTTATACCCTTAACGGAGTGAAAGTGGTCGAATTGTTTTCAATGGGTGAGCAGTCCAGTGGGTTCCAGCGCCTCTTTTGGAATGGCCGGGATGCCTACCAGGACCGGATAGCCAACGGCACCTATCTCTATCAATTCAGGGCCGAGACATTGGACGGAGCCATTATCACCCGCTGGGGCCGGTTGGCGCGGCTGCGGTGAACCTGATCCTGGCATCCGGCTCTCCCCGCCGCAGGGAGCTGCTCTCCCGCCTGGGGATGCCCTTCGAAGTAGTTCAATCCGGAATCCCGGAGGAGCTGCGACCCGATGAAGATCCCGAGGCGGCCTGCCGGCGCCTGGCAGCCCATAAGGCCGATGCGATTTCCCGGTTGCATCCGCAGGACCTGGTGGTGGGCGCCGACACCCTGGTGGTGTTGGACGACCAGGTTCTGGGCAAGCCTGCCGATCTGGCGGAGGCCCGGCGGATGCTGGAGCTGCTCTCCGATCGAACTCACCTGGTGCTGACCGCTGTGTCTCTGGTATGCCAGGCCCGGCGGCACCGTTCAGGGATACTGGCAACCACGGCCGTAACTTTCCACCGCTTGGACGCTATGGATATCACCTACTACCTGAAGGTAGCGCCGCCCCTTGACAAAGCCGGCGCCTACGGCATCCAGGACTGGAGCGGGGTGTTCGTGAGCAGCATCTCCGGCTGCTACCATAACGTAATGGGGTTCCCTCTGGCACAATTTTACCGCCATTTAAAGGCCTGCGGATTGCTGTCTGAGTTGCAGTCCAGAAACAACTTGTAACCCGAAACTTATACTAATTAAAATCAGATTCCAATGGATCAGCAAGAACCTTTTTTCCACGACCTGAAACAGCTGCGGGTGGCCCAGGGCATCACCCTGGCGGACATCTCATCCAAGACCCGCATAAACCAGCGCTTCCTGGAGGCCTTGGAAGCCGGTGAGTTTACCATCCTGCCCCATACCTATATCCGGCTGTTTCTACGGAGTTACTGTCAGGAGATCGGCTCCAACTTTGAGGAGGTGGCCCAGCAACTGGAGACTTACCTGGGTAATACGGCCACCCTCCCATCCATGTTGGAGGGCGATGAAAAAATCGATGTAACCGCCATGCAGCAGGCCGGTGAATCCGACTTGGATCGTTCCCCGGCCACACTGCGGCGCGATTTTATTACCGGGGCGGTGATCTTCGTCTCCCTGGTGGTCATTACCGTCTTCGCCCGCCGGGCCTATCTGAACCCGGAGGAAGTCCCGGCGGCACAGCCCACTGCCGTCCGTACGGAGACACGGGCGCCGCGTCCGGAACCATCCGTGGCCGAACCGGCCCAAACCGCCTCCCCACCAGCCCGTAGCCTGACAGTGGCCCCCAACACCAGGCCGGTAGTACCGGTGGAATCCACCCTGGAACTGGAGGACCGGCTGTTCTCCCAGGACCGGCTGGTGGCCCACCTGCTGGAACGGGTACGCCTGACGCCCCCGGTGCGGCTCACCTTGATGTCCCGGGACAATATTGTCCTGCAGCCTTACTCCAACGGTAAGGCCGCCACCGCCTTCAATCTCACCGTGGCCGAGGCCCGCCAGTGGACCATCAAAGAGGTACTGGTTCTGCGCACCCCCTCTATCCACCTGCTGCGGGGAGACCTGAACGGAGTACCCATAGATTTCGGTGAAGCCACCGGCCTGGGTATACTGCGGGTTACGCCCAGCGGCGTATACGAAGTTTTCGGTTACGCTGCGCCGGAGTAACCCGCGCCCTCCACATTTACCTCCCGGTCATTCCACCCCGCCGCAAATTGGGCCTACCAGGAGTAGTCCGGCTGCCGATCCACCAGCGGCGTTAGAGGCGGCCTGTTATCACGATTGCACCTCTAATTAGCTAGTCCCAGCCCGAATAGCCCCCTCCCTCAATTTTTCTTGACATTACCGGGGAAATGACCTATGTTTGTGGGTAGAAGTGGGTTAATTTCCCTAAACTTCGATCACTTTAATGGCGGACTGAGTCGATCCCGGACACGCAGGGGCAGGTATTTTTGGATACAACCGGAAACTCATTTACAGGCAGTTACAGCTATACGCTGGACACTAAGGGGCGGGTCAATATCCCCTCCAAAATGCGCCGGGCGCTGGGGCCGAATAACGACGGCACATTTGTGGCCACCCGCAGTGGCGATCTCTGTATCGTGCTCTATCCCATCCAGGTGTGGAAAGACAAACTGGAGGATAAATTGCTGCGGCTGAACAAGGGCAGTGCCCTCAACCGCCACTTCGCTCGCAACCTTTTGCGGCATGCCGAGACATTGCAGTATGACAGCCAGGGCCGGGTGGCGCTGCCCGCCGGGCTGGTAAAATTTGCTCAAATCGAAAAAGAGGTTGAGATCGTGGGAATGATCGATCGGATAGAGATCTGGTCTCCCGCGCGGCTGGCCGAAATAGAGGCCCGGTTCGCCGATCACGAAGAGGAGTTGGAAGCAATTGCCCGTGAAATCGATCTATGATTCATAATGCACTCGGCCCCTGCCGTTGGAGCCGGTCCCCATTTGCCGGTGATGGTGGAGGAGGTGCTCACCCAGCTGGTGACCACCTCATCGGGACTGTACGTGGATGGCACCCTGGGCGGAGGCGGTCATGCCTTAGCCCTACTGGCCCGGCTGGCGTTTGGCGGCCGGGTGCTGGGAGTCGACCTTGACCCCGGGGCACTGGATACAGCCCGGCGAACACTGGCTGGGGCCGGCGACCGGATCAGCTTGCGCCAGGGTTCTTTCACCCAATTGCCCGCTTTCCTGGAGGAACTGGGAATGACCACCTGCCAGGGGTTGCTGCTCGATTTGGGGCTCTCCACGCTAACCCTCCAAAGCAGTGGACGCGGCTTCAGCTTCCAGCTCGAGGAACCGCTGGACATGCGTTTCGACCCCAGTCAGGGAGAGCCGTTGGCCCAGGTGCTGCTGCGGCTGAGCCGGTCCCAGCTGGCCGACATAATTTATCGCTACGGAGAAGAACGCCGCTCCCGTGCTGTAGCCCGTGCGATTCGCGGGGCTGCCGAGGCCGGCCGAATGCTCACTTCCGGTGACCTGGCTGCCACGGTGCGCTCAGTAGTCAAAGGGCCACAGGCCACCAAAACATTGGCGCGGGTCTTCCAGGCCCTACGGATTTATATCAACGGCGAACTCGACAATTTGCAGGCCGTCCTGGACTCCCTGCCGCAGATTCTCGAGGCCGGACGCCGGGTGGTAATCATCTCTTATCATTCTCTTGAAGACCGGTTGGTCAAGCATTTTTTCATCCGGGAGTCGAAGGCCTGCCTCTGCCCTCCTCAACTACCCTCCTGCCAATGCAATCACCAGGCCACTCTTAAGGTGGTCTCGCGAAAGCCTATCACCCCTTCCGCTAAAGAGCAGGCCTTTAACCCCCGGTCACGGTCCGCAAAACTACGTGTGGCGCAACGCCTGTGATGGCGGCCTCCAGACGGCGCTTACCGGTCACTGGCGGTCGCCCGGCCAGACCGATGCCGGGTCCCTCCTTGCCGGTGTTCTTTTTCTGGACCTTCTTCCTGGTAAGCACTGCCATCGGCTACCTGTGGATTTACAACCAGACCGACGTGGTGGCCGCCCGGTTGGCGGAAGCCCGGCAGACCCAGGCGGTGCTGGAGAATGAAAACCGTGAACTCCAGGCCACCATCGACAATCTGGCCCGCATGGAGCGCATTACCCGCATAGCCCGCACCCGGTTGCAGATGCACTTGCCGGCGGCTGAATCGATGATCGTTTACCTGCCAGAGATTCCTAAATGACACGGCTGTTCGCCCAGTATCAGCCCAGAATCACGCTGGTCAACGGGGCCATCGCCGTTCTGTTACTGAGCATCGTTGCCAAGCTGTTCTTCATCCAGGTCCTGCGCCATGACGACTACCGCCTGCGAGCCGACCGTCAAAGCACCGCGCTGGAGAATCTGCCGGCCATCCGGGGAGAGATCCTGGCCCGGGGCGGCGAATCGTTCACAACCAACACTATTCATTATTCCTTCGCGGTGGACCCCCAGGTACTGCAGTCGGCCGATTCGCTGGCCGACCTGTTTGCCCGAGTTTTTAACCGCCCGTCTGAGCGCTACCTGAGCTTGATGCACAGCGACCGGTCCTTCGCCTGGCTGGAACGCAATGTTTCCGCCAGGAAATCCAAGCCGTTGCTGGCATTGGATTTCCCGGGACTGATTGTCCGCCCAGAGGTTCACCGGCATTATCCCTATGCCCGCCTGGCGGCGCCGGTGATCGGCTTTACCGACGTGGATAACCGGGGCATTGCCGGCATCGAGTTGGAGTATGAGACGAGCCTCCGGGGCCTTGATGGCCGCCAGGTCCAGCGCTTCAATGCCAGGGGCGAGCCGCTGTATCGCCACCGGTCCGGGTGGACCCCGCCGGTGAACGGCGCCCATATCCGGCTGACCATTGATATCGATTATCAAGCCATCTTCGAGGAAGAACTGGAGCGGGCCTACGAACGGCTGCATCCCGCCGGCCTCCAGGGGGTGCTGATCGACCCCCACAGCGGCGATATTCTGGCCCTGGCCCAGTACCCCGGTTTCAACCCCAATCGGGCCTGGGAAAGCCCGGTGGCCAACCAGCGCCTCAAGCCGGTGAACGATATGTACGAACCGGGCTCCACCTTGAAAGTGGTCACGGCGGTGGCCGCACTGGAGGAAGGCCTTTATGCCCCGGATGATCTGATCGATTGCGAAAATGGGGAATTCCGGTACGGTGGCTTGCTGATCAGTGATACCCACCCCCGGGCCGAATTGACCCTGGCCGGGATCATGGCCCACTCCAGTAACATCGGCATCATCAAGATCGCGGAGCGGCTGGGTGCTGATCGGCTATACCGCTATCTTACGCGCTTTGGCCTGGGAGCGCGCACAGGCGTAGGCTGGCAGGGTGAATCCCCGGGCCTACTGCGGGCGCCGGACGCCTGGAGCGAGATCTCCACCGGTGAACTGGCCATGGGGCAGGAGATCGGCGTAACCACTTTGCAGCTGGCGATGGTTTATGTGGCCATTGCCAACGGGGGCCTGCTGCTCCGTCCCCGCCTAGTGTATAGCGTACTGGAGGATGTCACAGCGGAACCATCCCCGCCCCAGCCCCAGGTAATTCGCCGGGTAGCCTCCCGGCAAACCATGCGCCGCATGCGGGAGATCCTTTTTTATTCAGTGGAGGAGGGCACCGGCAGCACGGCCCGCATCGCCGGTTACCAGATTGCCGGCAAGACCGGGACGGCGCAGAAATTCATCGATGGGCGCTATTCCGAACGGAAATTCATGCCCACTTTCGCCGCCATGATACCGGCGGACAACCCGCGCCTGGTGTGCGTGGTGGCGGTGGACAGCCCCCAGTACGGCCGGCATTTCGGCAGCGAGGCGGCGGCCCCCATAGTACGCAACATCTTTCAACGGATCCTCCACCTGAATAACGATTTTTATGTACCACCGCCGGCTATGGCCGAACAACCTCGTCCACCGATATTATTGGCCACCGCTGGAACACAGCATAAAATGCCGCGACGGGGGCAAGTCCCCGACTTCCAGGGCTACAGCCTGCGCAAAGCGTTACGGGT
>JADFMC010000080.1 GCA_022564085.1 Fidelibacterota bacterium
TACACCCACCACTAAAGCAGTACCCGATTCCTGGGCAGCATCCAATGATACGATGTTGGTAGATCGCCATAATCGCACCTTCACCTATATGCGAGTCGCGGTTACCGATCGCTGCCAACTGAGATGCATCTATTGTATGCCCGCCGAAGGGATAGACTTCACCCCCAATGAGCGGCTGCTAAAGAGCGATGAAATATTGCGCATCATTGGCGTGGGCGCCGCCCTGGGAGTCAATAAAATTCGCTTTACCGGTGGCGAGCCGCTTCTGAGGGCCGATATCCTCGATCTGATCCGCGGCTCGGTAAACACCCCTGGTATCACCTCCGTGAATCTTACGAGCAATGGGTTGCGGGTCAAGGAGCTGGCATCTGATCTGGCGCAGATTGGCCTCACCGGAATCAACATAAGTCTCGATACACTGGATGAAGCCAAGTTTGCCCAAATCACGCGCCGGGAACGTCTGCAGGATGTCCTGGATGGTGTCAAAGCCGCTCTGGAAGTTGGGATACCCTCGGTAAAACTTAATGTGGTGGCGCTGAAGGGGTTCAACGATGACGAGTTAGGCGCATTTGCCATGCTGACCAAGGATGATCCGGTCACAGTCCGTATAATCGAACTGATGCCCTTCGACGCGCACCAGATTTGGAAGACCGGCCGCCACATGCACGCGGGGGAGATCCAGGCCACGCTGGAAAAGCTATTCCCCAACTTGGAAAAAGCTACCGGCACCCCAACGGAGCACTATATTACCCGCATCCCCGGCCATCTGGGTAAAATGGCGATTATCCCCGCATACACTCGCAGCCTGTGTGGCAATTGTGATCGTATCCGCATAACGGCAGACGGTTGTATCCGGAACTGCCTCTATTCCGACAATGAATATAGCCTTCGAGATCTCATGCGGGAGGGCGGCACGGATGATGATTTGGGCCGGGTCCTGAGGGGCGCCATGTGGGACAAAGAGGTAGATGGCTGGGCATCCCAGCGAGCGAAAGATACCGGTCCTGAAGTGCACCATCGGGAAAGTATGACTCAAATTGGCGGGTGATCATCGCTGGCAATCACAATAGGCTCATATCATAAGGGCCTCTGATCGCAGGATATTATTAGTTTAGGCGATATGCTAGGCTTATTGCCGCCCGCTCGACTAATGTCATGAAACCGAAAAATGTATGCCTCAAATGAATGCCATTGCGGGACATCACGATACCCGCATCCGGCCAGCGCAACGCAAATTCCCCCGATAAAGGGTTTGGGCTAATTACCTTTGCCCTGAGGCGCACTTTCGAAGAGCTACCTGCATGAGGCAGCAGCGCGTTTATCTGGACAACCATGCCACCACGCCGGTGGATCCCCGCGTCTTTAACGCCATGGCGCCCTTCTTCACGGAGATTTACGGCAATCCCGCCAGTAAAAATCATTCCTTTGGCTCGGAGGCCAAGGCTGCCGTCGATATTGCCCGCCGGCAGGTAGCAGTATTGATCGGAGCCCAGCCCAAGGAAATCATCTTCACCAGTGGTGCTACCGAATCGAATAATCTGGCCATCAAAGGTGTTGACGAGACGGCTGCGGCCGGCGGTGCAGCTGAACGCAACCATATCGTCACCTTGGCCACTGAGCACAAAGCCGTGTTGGATCCCTGCCGGCGGCTTGAATCCAGCGGGTTTGCCGTTACCTATCTACCGGTCCGGGAAAACGGCCTGGTAGACCTGGAGGAACTCTATACTGCCGTCCATGGGCAGACCCTGCTGGTCACTGTTATGCATGCCAATAATGAGATCGGTGTCATTCAGCCCCTGGCGGAGATCGGCGCCTTCTGCCGGCAAAAAGGTATTGTCTTCCACGTTGACGCCGCCCAATCCATCGGCAAGGTTCCGGTGGATGTCAGCGCCATGAACATTGACCTACTTTCCATATCCGCACATAAGGTCTATGGCCCCAAGGGGATCGGCGCCCTTTTTGTCCGCAGCGGGAAACCAAGTCTGGAACTGCGGCCTCAAATGGATGGCGGCGGCCACGAGCGCGGCTTGCGGGCGGGCACTTTGCCAACCCCACTGATTGTCGGCTTAGGGCTGGCCTGCGAACTCGCCGGCCGGGAGATGGAGTCTGAAGCCGCTACCGTGGGAGGCCTACGCCAAATGCTGCTGGATGGAATCACGGCCGGATTGGACCAAGTGAGTATCAACGGAGATATGGAGCAACGCCTCCCGGGTAATCTCAATCTTACTTTCAAGGATGTGGAGGCCGAATCACTGTTGCAACGTATTCCCCATATCGCCCTCAGTACCGGTTCAGCCTGTACCACTGCCAACCTGGAACCGTCGCACGTCCTTAAAGCATTGGGGCTGCCTCATGAAGCTGCCCTGTCATCGGTAAGATTCGGTCTCGGCCGTTTTACGACCAGGGAAGAAGTGGAAATAGTTATCGAAGCGGTGGTAGCGGCCGTTAAGTCTCTGCGGGCATCATCCTTGATACCCAATTTTTCCTAGCAGAAATTTCCAATAATTAGCGGGGGCAACCCAGCGTACCGCTACCGGATTCTATACCCAGCCAAACTTAATAAGCGACCTGTTCACCCTCCAGGCAAACAGGCCCGCCAATGAAATAAGGGTCATGGTCAGCACGTTACTGAACCGGCCGTAGACCTGAAGTCCCAGGATGATTATGGTGATCACCAGAAAGAGGCAGAACGTGGCCAACTGCTTCCGGCGCACACGGTACGGCTTGAGTTGAGCGCCAAAATCATCAGGTACGGCGCTATCGCCGTCGATGGTGGACATCAACGCTTCGATTTTGGGCTGGAGCACCAGGTGCACGTAGGTGAGCACGCCGGTGAGCACGACCAGCAGCACGGTTTTTGTCAGGAGAATGCCGTTGGTCAATAGAGCTGCTATTCCACTGGGACCCACCACCAGCAGCAGTACGCCGGAGACAAACACTGAGGCCTGAAAGACAAAGCATCTCACGGCGCCGCGACGGATAATATTTTCAAAATAGCGGTCGGTGGCGTAGACGAATTTGGCGCCCATTTGAGCCCGCTCATTCACCACGATCAGGTTGAACAGGGGGATCGACATGAACACAAAACTCATGATGTGCCAAAATTTAACTAACTGGTAAAGATCGCTCATAATCTACCTCCTGTAATCACGGCGCGGCCCGGCTCAGGCTTCTGCCGCCACGGTGAATTTCTCCGGCTCTTGTTCAAAAGTTTCCAGACAGTGCAGCGAGCAAAAGTGATAGGTTGTTCCCTGGTAATCACTGGTACCGGCTGCTGTCTTGGGGTCAATAATCATTTCACAGATCGGGTCTTTAACTTTTTCGGAGTCCGCTGCAGGTTTTGTCATTTTAGTTGTGTGGGCCATTTCTCCCGTCCTTGATTTTTGGATAATTTCCGCCAGCACGCTCACTGCGATTTCCGCCGGCGTCTCCGCCTTGATATCCAATCCGGCCGGCACTTTAATTTTCTCCAGCGCATCGCTAGATACGCCTCGCTTCTCCAGACTTCCAAAAAGTTTGGCGGCTTTCCGGCTGCTGGTAACCATCGTTATATATCTTGCTTCAGACGCGATAGCGCCCTGCAGTGCCCGAGCATCACCGTTGCCCTGGGTCGCTACAATGGCCACAGACGGAAGGTTGCTGTCCAGCCGGGGGACATCATCGAAATTATCGAAAATCGAGACACCCTCCGGGAGATCAGCCGATCCCATATCCGGGGCATAAAATGAGATATCGTAATCGAGCTCGGTGGCCAGTTTTACCAGGGAAAGGGCGACTTCGCTGGCTCCAAAAACGAGCATTTTGGTCTTGGGGAGTACCGGCTCAATATGCACTTCCAGGGTCCCTCCGCTTTCGCATTTCATCGCCAATATTTTTACCGAGTCGTTGGGCGCCGGGGCGACATCGGGGCTTAATCTGATCAGCCGCACCCGCCCGGTCTGCATGCATTCCAGCGCCTCTTCTATCACCACATCCTGGGCACAGCCGCCCCCGATCCAACCGATCAATTCTCCCTCAGCGGTGACAATGGCCTTGTCGCCCGGCTTGGCCGATGTGGGAGCTACGGTCCCCACCACGGTGGCGATGGCGAAGGGCCGGCCCGCTTGGCGATGTTGGGCGGCTGTTTCCAGCCAGTGAATCATTGGGTATACCTAACGACCGTAGGCCGCCTAAATGAAGAGCACCGGGCTAGCCTTCATCTTCAGATAAAGCCTTTCCCAGACCAATTTTATCGCGGGCGCTGGCCACCCCCCTGCTGACTACGCCCTTAAGGGCGGCGGCGGCCACAGACATGCCGGCGACCGGTTTCGAGGCGGCTGCCTCCTGATCCCCGTCGGCTTCCAGTCTGCTCTTGACGCAGGCGGTAAATTGATCAAACATCATGTTAGAGACATCTACCACCATTCGCGAACCGAATTGCGCCAATAGGCCCGTAATGGTCACGGTGGAGTCACCTTTTACTTCCGTAACATTGTCATCAATAGCGGTTAAGACTCCAACCAGCTCCATCGTGGCTCCGCCCTTGCCCTTAACGTCCGTCCCTTTGCCTTGAATGCTGAGCTGATGATTAACCGCATCGAGATTGGCGATGGTCACCTCGCCCTTATAGCTCGATTTGATAGGGCCGACTTTCACCGTAATCTTCACGCTATGGCGATTTTCATCAAGGGCTTCCCCCAGTTCCGCACCGGGCAGGCAAGGTGTCACCTGTTCGATGTCCGAGAGAAAATCCCATACCTTTTCTATGGGGGCCATAACCTGAAAAGATTTTGACATCTCCACTTTCATGGACTGATCCCCACCGTGGACCACACTGCCTTAAAGGCCATTTATCGCCCGCCATACCTTCTCGGGCGTCAGGGGGATTTCGAGATGTCGCACACCCAAATGTGACAGGGCGTCCACCACCGCATTGACAATCGCGGGCGGCGCTCCCACTGTGGCGGATTCGCCCACACCCTTGGCCCCTATCGGATGGTGGGGAGACGGCGTGCAAGTCTTGGCGGTTTCCCAATTGGGAGTCTCCATGGCGGTGGGCATGAGGTACTCCATAAAACTGCCGCCATAGATATTCCCCTCCTCATCATAGGAGATTTCCTCCATGAGGGCCGGCGCCATCCCCATGGTCAGGCCGCCATGAATCTGGCCCTCAACAATCATGGGATTTATGATATTGCCACAGTCATCGACAGCCATAAACCGTCGAATTTTCACCTGGCCGGTGCCCGAGTCGATATCCACCACGCAGATGTAACTGCCGAACGGGAAGGTCATATTGGGCGGATCGTAGTACGAAACGGCCTCAAGCCCCGCCTCCATACCTTGGGGGTGGTTGGTGTAGGCCGCAAAGGCGATCTCCTGAATCGTCTTGGCCTTATCAGGAACACCCTTTACAAAGAACTTGCCCGGTTCCCAATCAAGATCATCCTCGCTCACTTCCAACAGATAGGCGGCAATTTTCTTGGCCTTATCCCTGATTTTCCGGCTGGCCATGGCAGTAGCTGCCCCTGCCACCGGCGTGCTCCGGCTGGCATAGGTGCCCAGGCCATAGGGCGCCGTGTCCGTATCGCCATGCTCAACCTTGATATCAGAGACAGGAATGCCCAGCTCTTCGGCCACAATCTGGCCAAAAGTCGTCTCATGGCCCTGGCCCTGGGACTGGACGCCGATCCGGACCAGGACTTTACCGGTGGGGTGGATGCGAATCTCCGCACTGTCGAACATCTTGAGTCCCAGAATATCAAAGTCTTTGGAGGGGCCTGCTCCCACGACTTCAGTAAAGCTGGAGATACCGATTCCCATCAGTTCTCCCCGCTCCCGTTTCTCCTTTTGCTCCTTCAACAGGTCATGATAACCGATTTTCTCCATGGCCAGTTTAAGGGCGCCGGCGTAATTGCCGCTGTCATACTCCAAGCCCAATACCGACTTGTAGGGGAACGCTTCAGGCGGAATGAAATTCTTCATACGCAGCTCCGCCGGATCCATGCCCAGGTCATCCGCCAGAATGTCCACCAATCGCTCGATGGCGTGGATCGCCTCGGTCACCCGGAACGAGCAACGGTAGGCGATGCCCCCCGGCGGCTTGTTCGTGTAGACGCCATCCACTTCGCAAAACGCGGCCTCGAACGGATATGATCCGGTCGCAATGGCGAACAGCCCCGCCGGCCATTTAGACGGTTGGGTGGCGGCATCGGTATAACCGTGATCGGCGATGGTTTTGATGCGCAAAGCCTTCATTGTGCCATCCTTATCGGCGGCCAACTCGGCATGCATATGGTAGTCGCGGCCAAAGGAGTCGGCCTGGAGATTTTCGCGCCTGTGCTCCACCCATTTAATGGGCGATCCGGTAACCACTGTAGCGGCAATGGCAATCACATAACCGGGATATATAGGCACTTTTCCCCCGAACCCACCCCCAATGTCAGGCGAAATAATTCGGATTTTCTCTTCGCTTAGACCGACGTGTCCGGCCACCATGGCAAACACCGTGCGGTGGGCGTGGGGCGCCTGGGAAGTCATCCAGAGGGTCAGCTGGCCCTCAACCGAATCGAATTCGGCCACGATGCCGCAGGTCTCAATGGAAGCCACGTGTATCCTGGGAATGTAGATATCCTGCGAGATGGTGACATCCGCATCCTTAAAGGCTTTGTCGGTGGCGGCTTTATCCCCAGCCTCCCAGTGAAAGATCCGATTATCCTTTTGACCCTCTTTGTCGGTCCGCAGCACGGGAGCACCCGGCTCCAACGCTTTAAAGGGATCGATGACCACCTCTAGCGGTTCGTACTCCACCTCGACCAGCTCCACCCCGTCTGCCGCCGCATAACGGCTGGTAGCGATCACCGCCGCCACCTCCTGGGCCTGGTACATAACCTTTTCAATCGGCAATACCATTTGGGTGTCAGACATGAGCGTCGGCATCCAATGGAGGTTGTACTCCTTCAGCGTCTCCCCGGTGATAACCGCCGCCACACCCGGATGGGCCAGGGCCTTCTCGGAATTGATGCTTAGTATTTTCGCGTGGGCATAAGGGCTGCGAACAATGGCCATATACAGCATCCCCGGCCGCACCACGTCATCCACATAATTACCTCTTCCGCGAATAAACCTGGGGTCTTCCTTGCGCTTGACGGAATGCCCCATGCCCCCGATTTCTGCTGAAGTTTTTAGCTCTGTCATTATGATTCTCCTGAATGGTTTATTTTCGCGGGTTAGATTTTATTGGCGGCATACTGCACCGCTTTCACAATGTTTACATAGCCGGTGCATCGGCACAGGTTACCTGAAATGCCAAACCGGATCTCCTCCTCAGTGGGATTGCTGTTTTCCTGCAGCAAGGCGTGGCTCGCCATGATCATCCCAGGCGTGCAGAAGCCACATTGCAGGCCGTGCTCTTCCATGAACCCTGCCTGCAATGGATGCAGTTCCCCATTGGTTGTCATGCCCTCGATGGTCAGCACCTCCTTTCCCGAGGCCTGGACAGTAAACACGGTACACGATTTCACGGCTTTACCGTCAAGAATAACCGTGCAGGCGCCACAGTGGGTCGTATCGCATCCGATATGGGTTCCGGTGAGGCCCAGGTCTTCGCGAATAAAATGCACCAGCAGCAGTCTAGGCTCAACTTCTCCCGTTTGATCAACTCCGTTCACTTTGATACTGATCGATTGAGTTCCCATTTCATTGACCTCCTTCAGCACGGGCTTTAGCCTTGTGCAGGGCCCTTTTGGTAAGTACCTCAACGATGGCTCGCTTGTACTCTTCCGATCCTCGTTGATCGCCAACAGGCTGAGATGCTTCACTCGCCAGTCGCCCGGCTGTAGCAATGTTGTCATCCGTCAGGGGGTTCCCGATTAAGGCCTCCTCAGCCGCCTTGGCTCTCACCGGCGTAGGTCCCACATTCGTAAGGCCTATGCCGGCCTTCACACACTTTCCACCGCCATCCAGGGTAACTGTAGCGGCTACGGCGGCGATTGCAAAATCACCCACTTTACGCTCAAATTTTATATAGGCGCCGCCGCTGTTTGCCGGGGGCACCGGAATCCGTATTTCGGTAAGGATTTCATTGGCCTTCAAGGCGGTGGCTAAGGGACCCAGGAAGAAATCATCAATGCCGATTGTGCGCGAGCCGTTCGGTCCGACCACCACCACCTCCGCTCCCAGAGCCACCATGGTCGCAGGGTGATCATTGGCGGGATCACCGTGGGCCAGGTTGCCGCCGATGGTGGCCAAATTTCTGACCAGCGGGTCGGCAATTACATGGGCGGTGTCGTGTATAATCGGGTATTTCCACTTGATCAA
>JADFMC010000081.1 GCA_022564085.1 Fidelibacterota bacterium
AAAATTCGATTAAAGTCATCTACTCCACCTAATGAGATCGTAGCGACTGTCATTTATATTTCTCCATAGTATGTTCAGTTATGCTGGCAAAAAATATTTGATTCTTATAATCGTGAAAAGATTCGAGGACATCCCAAGCATCATCATTATCCACGGCAAAGGATCCTTCCTTGAAAACATCAATATCAAGGATAAGAACGCCTTTTCCTTCTTGGTCAACTCCGTCAAAGGATTGAGTGATTATCGTCTTCGCGGATAATTCTTCATTTGGAATAACCACCCGTGTTAAGAACTTCTCAAGCAGATCAGGTAATCCCTTTATTTGTAAAGGTGGAGAAGTAATATGCTCATCTAGTTTGATGGGCATCTCCAAGGGCAGCTCATTTATAAATCTACAAGCCACCCGTTCGATTGTGATAGGCTTAAGGGACTCGACAAACAAGCTCCAGAGTCGTTTGGACTCATCCCGTAATTTCCCCCAAGTTTCATACGGCCTCAATCGGCTAAAAGTGAACCCGTTGAGCCTTACTTGCAGCACTTGTCTATGGTCCTTAGAAAGGAATCCGTACCCAATTTGTCGAGACCCTTCTTCTCTTTCAGGTGGGCTGCCCGGTTCGATTCTAAACTTTGTTGCCCATTTCTTGCTCACACCCGGGTAATCATCCTTAATACGCTGGCCAAACTCTTCAATTTTCTCGATAGTAATATCATCCGGCATCTTGACGTGGATATCAATGAGTGCCTCTCGAATAGGTGCGTTCTTTAAATGTTGTACCTCCGGGCTCATGGTATTCTCAGGCGAACGCTTATACTACTACATTGCGGGAAATGTTTCCCCGCGAGATTACCACCGTTATTTGAGGATGAGTGATTTTCAATGGTCCTGACAAGGGACATCACAATGTTGCTATTATCTTACGATAATTGAAAAGCACTAGCAACAGTTAATAATTACACTTCGCGCGCTAAATACTAGTTCACCCCGTCGTAAATTCCCGCCCGATGGAAACCGTATCGACAACAGAATCGGCCGCGCCCCTCCCCAAAAAGGGCGAGGAGCTGGAACTGACCGTAGACAGCCTGGCCTATGGCGGCCAGGGGGTGGCCCGGCACAACGGATTCGTCGTTTTTATCGAAAAAGGGGCGTTGCCCGGCTCGCGGGTGCGAGCCTTGATCACCAAGCGGCGCAAAGGCTTTGCCGAGGCCCGGGTGCTGGAGGTTTTGGATGAATCCCAGCAGGCGGTGGAGGCGCCCTGTGCACACTTCGGCGTTTGCGGCGGCTGCGCCACCCAGGACCTGGACTACGAGGAGCAGCTGCGCCAGAAACAGGCCCAGGTGGCCGACCTGTTCGCCCGGCTGGGGGGCTTTCGCGACCTGGAGGTACGGCCCATCATCGGCTGCCGGGATACATTCAATTACCGCAACAAGATGGAGTTCACCTGCTCTAACCGGGGCTGGGTGGTAGATAAGGCCGACCTGGACAACGCCCCGGAGTGGGTGCTGGGGCTGCATGTGCCGGGCCGTTATGATAAGGTGTTGGATATCGAGGAGTGCCACCTGCAGCACCCCATCGGCAACGGTATCCTGAAGCTGGTCAAGACCCGGGCCAAGGAGCTGGGGCTGGAGCCGTGGGACATCAAGGCGCACACCGGTTTCCTGCGCCACCTGGTTATCCGGGTGACCCAGGCCCAAACCGACAGTCCCCAGGTGATGGTGAACCTGGTGACCAGCCGGGAGGAACCGCGGCGCTTGAAACCGCTGTCCGACGACCTGGTGGCGGCCTTCCCCGAAATTACCAGCGTGGTGAACAACATCAACACCACCAAGGCTGCGGTGGCCTATGGCGAGTGGGAAATAGTGCTCCATGGCAAGCCCACCATCACCGAATATTTGCTGGGCCGCAGTTTCGACATCTCCGCCAATTCATTTTTCCAGACCAACAGCGCCCAGGCCGAAGCACTCTATGGGCAGATCGTCGCCGCCTGCGGGCTCAGCGGCGGGGAAGTGGTGTACGACCTGTACTGCGGCACCGGCACCATCGGTATTGTGCTGGCGGAGCAGGCCCAGGAAGTGGCGGGGTTCGAGATGGCCCAGTCGGCGGTAGAGGATGCCTCCCGCAATGCCCTGGCCAATGACGTTTTCAACATCCGCTTTTTCGCAGCTGACCTGAACACCAAATATTTCTCAATCCACGCCAAGCGGTTAAAGCAACAGGTGTTATCGCCGGATGTGGTAGTATTGGACCCACCCCGAGCCGGCGTGAATCCCCGGATGATTCCGGAGATCGGGCAGTTGGGGGCGGGACGGGTGGTATACGTTTCCTGCAACCCGGCTACCCAGGTGCGGGACGTGCGCCTGCTGATCCAGCAGGGCTACCAGTTGAAATGGGCCCAGCCGGTGGATATGTTCCCCCACACACCCCATATCGAGAATATTTGTCTCCTGGAGAAAGACCAGTGACCCCGGCGGTAGAGATCAAAGGTTTGTATAAGCGCTATGCCGGCGGGGTCGAGGCTCTCAAAGGGATCGACCTGGTGGTTGGGCAGGGGGAGTTTTTCGGCCTGCTGGGGCCCAACGGCGCCGGTAAGACCACCACTATCGGGGTCACCACCGGATTGGTGCGGATCACCGAGGGGTCGGTGCGGGTCATGGGTTACGATGTGGTCAGCCAGTTTCGCCAGGCCCGCCAGCTGATCGGTTTGGCTGCCCAGGAGCTCAACTTCGACTGGTTCTTCAGTCTCTGGGACCTGATGATCCTCCAGGCCGGGTATTACGGCGTGCCCGCCAAGATCGCCCGGAAGAATGCCGGGCGCCTGCTGGAAGAATTCGGTCTGAGCGCCAAACGTGATGTCAAGGTCCGGGCCCTGAGCGGTGGAATGAAGCGCCGATTCCAGATCGCCCGGTCGCTGGTGCACGAGCCGCAGCTGGTGATCATGGACGAACCCACTGCCGGGGTGGACGTGGAGCTGCGCCACATGCTGTGGGACTACCTGCGGCGGCTCAACAAGGAAGGCCGGACGATCATCCTCACTACCCATTACATCGAGGAGGCGGAATTGCTGTGCGAACGGGTGGCAATTATCGACAATGGCCGGATTATCGCCGATGGTTCCCCGGCCCAGCTCATGGCGGGCATTAAACGGGATGGCCTGAGCATCACAGTTGAGGGGTGGAGCGATCAGGCGGCTGCCGGCCTGGACGGCTATGACTACACTTTCAAGGACGGCCGCCTGCGGATCAAGGTGGTCCAGCCTGAACGGCGACTGGCGGATATCGTGACCCGCATCGCCGCCACAGGGGCGGTGGTAAACGACGTGACCATCGATCACGCTTCATTGGAGGATGTCTTCATTGAACTGACGGGGCGGCGGATGGATGATTAGCACCGGTTTTTACACCTTCGTGACCCGGGAGTTGAAGCGCTTCCTGTCGCTCTATAACCAGACCCTGGTGCCCGGACTGCTCACAACAGTGTTATACATCGTGGTGTTCGGCAAATCACTGGGGTCCCGCATCGGTGATATCAAGGGCCACTCCTACATGGAATTCATCATCCCGGGGCTGGCGATGATGAACGCCATCACCAACGCCTACTCCAACAGCGCCTCCAGCCTGTTCCAGGCCAAGATCATGCAATTCCTGGATGATATCCTGATCACACCGTTGAGCGGGTTGGAAATCTCCCTGGGGTATATCATCGGTGGCGCGGCGCGTGGGTTTATCAACGGCATCCTGGTGCTGGTGATGGGCCTGCTACTCACCGATATCTCCTTGGCTCACCCGGTCCTGATAGTAGTGGAGCTGCTGGTGGTGAGTTGGGCCTTCGGCGCGGTGGGGCTGCTGGTGGGCATATTCGCCAAGACCTTCGATAACATCCAGTTACTGGTGAATTTTTTCCTAACACCATTGGTGTTTTTAGGCGGTATATTCTATAGTATCGATATGCTACCGCCCTTGTGGCGCAATATCTCGTTGTTCAACCCATTGTACTACATGATCAACGGGTTGCGCTACGCGGTGTTGGATATAGCGGATACCTCGCCGGTCGTATCTTTCCTGGTGTCGGTCGCGGCAGCGGTGATCTTTACTCTGGCAGGTGCGATCCTATTTTCTCGAGGCTACCGCATCAAGGAATGAAAGCATCCCAGTGTCGGGAATCCGGTTGGCATTCGAAACTGTTGACTATTAGCCCACTTGACTGTACAATAACCGGATCGTCCCGGGGCGATAGCGGTTGGCATTTACGAGATTATTAGATGGTCACCGGCCTTGCTCTCATCCGCAGTCTGTATCGCAACCAGTTGTTGCGTATATTTGCCTATATCCTGATGGCGGCCCTGGTGGGCGGCCTGGGCGTATTATTTCTGGAAAACCGGGTCGGAAATGCCCAAATTCACAATATACCGGAGGCTTTGTGGTGGGCGATTGTCACCATGACCACGGTGGGCTATGGGGATTACATCCCGTCCGGCGGTTCCAGCCGGGTATTGGCGGTGTTGATCATGTTCGTGGGAATCTCACTGACTTCCTTTCTCACCGGGACCATTGCCTCCGTAATCGTCTCTCGAAGACTGCGGGCCAATCAAGGATTGTTACAGATTAAAGTTAAAGACCACATCATCATTTGCGGCTGGCACCACAAGATGGAAAGCCTGCTGGATGCTTTCTTTGCCATTGAAAACGACGATTCCCACTTTGTCCTGATCAATGAGGAAGCTGAAGAGCGCATGCAGGCCTTGAAGAACAGCTACGGCTATACTCGCCTCAAGTACATCCGGGGTGAGTTCACCAATGAGAATATATTGCGCCAGGCCAACCTGGAAAAAGCCCGGGCGGTAATTTTGCTGACCACCGAGCTGCCTACCGGCGGCACCAGTGATGAGAAGACCATTTTAGCCACCCTGACTATCAAGAACATGAATCCGGACATAAGGGTAGTGGCCTACGTAACTGACCAGGCGGCCATCTCCCCATTGAAACGGGCCCAGGCCGACAGCGTGGTGCTGGCGGATAACTTCGGCTCCTTTATGGTCGTCTCGCACGTGCTGCACCCCGGTATTCCCCAGACCGCCAACGAGCTGCTGGATTCCCAATCACCGCACCATTTCAAACGGGTGGCTATTGAGGCCCAGTACGTGGGGCGCACCTTCAGCGAGCTATACAGCCACTTCCGTAAGGCGCACGGCTGGATCACCATCGGCCTGTTCACCGAGGAAGAGCAAGCGGACTTCTCCAGTTTTCTATCCGCCGATACCTCGCAGCTGGACGCGTTCATTGAGCGCAAGTTGCGTGAGGCCGGCAAGGGGATCGGCGAAGGCCAGAGCATCGCGGTGATGGTGAATCCACCGGACGACCACGTCATTCAAGAGGGCGAAGGAGCGGTTGTGATCCCGTGAGTGCCATCTCGGCCAGCGAAATCGCCAGGATTACTTTGCTCCAGGGACTCTCTGAGGGAGAGCGGGCTGTGATAGCCGAATATCTGAAGCCGCAGCATTTCCTTAGCGGCAAAGCGATTTTTAAAGAAGGCGATAGAGGGGGTGTGATCTATTTCCTGATTTCCGGTGAGGTGGAGATCAGCCAGGCGCTCACGCTATCCATGACCAAATCGGCCAGTTACGATTCCCGGGACAAGTCGATTGTCCGGCTATCGGGTGATGAGGGGCCGGTGTTCGGCGAAGTCTCAGTATTTGGGAAGGAAGATAAACGCAGCGCCACGGTCACGGCCCTGACCGATTGCAAAATGGGTCTTTTGGATGAAAAGGATTTCTTCAACCTGCTGGTGAGCAATCATGAGATTGGCTATAAGATTATGCTCAATCTAACCAGAATTGTTTGCCAGCGTCTGGTGGCCGCTAATCAGAACGTCCTGAAACTCACCACTGCCCTAAGCCTGATCCTGGAGAAATAGGCGGCCGTGCCACGAGACACACTGGGGAAGGTATACACTCCCCGGCAGGTGGAGTCCAGGTGGTACCGCCGTTGGGAAGAGCAGGGTCATTTCCGCCCCACCGATGATGCCGCCCAGCCGACCTACACTATAGTAATTCCCCCGCCCAATGTAACCGGCATCCTCACCGTGGGCCACGTGCTGAACAATACGATCCAGGACATCCTGGTGCGCCGGGCACGGATGCAGGGCCACAGTACCCTCTGGCTGCCGGGCACCGACCACGCCTCCATAGCCACTGAAGCTAAAATTGTCCGGCAATTCCGTGATCAGGGGCAGAGCAAGCGCTCCGTGGGCCGGGAAAAGTTCCTGGAGGCGGCCTGGGACTGGGCTGATAACTATGGCGGCCTGATCATCGAGCAGCTCAAACGGCTGGGCTGCTCCTGCGACTGGAGCCGGACCGTCTTCACCATGGACCAGGGCTATTACCGCTCTGTCATTGAAGTTTTCGTGCGCCTCTATGAAGATGGCTTGATCTATCGCGGCAAGCGGCTGATCAACTGGGACCCGGTGGGCCAGACAGCCCTTTCAGAGGAAGAGGTGATCCACAAGGCAACCGAGGGTAACCTGTGGTATTTCCGCTATCCGATCAAAGACGGTTCCAAACAGCTGACCGTGGCCACCACCCGCCCCGAGACCATGCTGGGCGATACGGGTGTGGCAGTCAATCCCAATGATAAGCGCTACTCAGGCTTGATCGGCCAGGTGGCGGTGCTGCCGTTGGTGGGACGGGAGCTGCCCATTTTCGCCGACGAATTTGTGGACCCTGAGTTCGGCACCGGCGCGGTGAAGGTCACTCCGGCCCACGACCCCAACGATTACGAAATGGGTCAGCGTCACAACCTGGAGGTGGTGAATATATTCCACCCCGACGCCCGCCTGAACGATAACGTGCCACAGCGGTTCCGGGGTATGGAGCGGTTCGAGGCCCGCGAGGCGGTGGTGGCGGCCATGGAAGAGCAAGGTCTGTTGGTGAAAGTGGAGAAATACCTGCACAACGTAGGCTACTCCGAACGCACCGACGCCATGGTGGAGCCGTATCTGTCCCGGCAGTGGTTCTTGCGAATGGACGAGCTGGCCCGGCCGGCCCGGGAGGCGGTGGACAGCGGGCGGATTTCCTTCTACCCCGGGCGCTGGGTGAAAGTTTATGATCACTGGCTGGAACAGATCCACGACTGGTGTATCTCCCGGCAACTGTGGTGGGGCCATCGCATACCGGCCTGGTATGGTCCCGACGACCAGGTTTTCGTCGCCCGCACCGAGGAAGAAGCCCGGGAGCTGGCCCGCCGGCATTACGGCGACGAAGTGGAGCTGCGCCAGGACGAGGATGTGCTGGACACCTGGTTCAGCTCCTGGCTGTGGCCCATTGCCACCCTGGGTTGGCCTGACAAGGAGAGCGGCGACCTGCAACGGTTCTATCCCACCCGGACCCTGGTGACCGGCCCGGACATCATTTTCTTCTGGGTGGCCCGCATGATCATGTCGGGCCTGCGCTTCCAGGGAGACATCCCCTTTGACACGGTCTATTTTACCGGTATGGTGCGAGACCGGCAGGGTCGCAAGATGAGCAAAAGCCTCGGAAATTCCCCCGATCCCCTGGAGCTCATCGACCGCTACGGCGCCGACGCCCTGCGTACCGGTATCATGCTGATCGCTCCCCAGGGGCAGGATATCCTGTTCTCAGAGGATGACATCGAGGTAGGCCGCAATTACATGAACAAGATCTGGAACGCCGCCCGCTTCGTGCTGCTCAACCTGGACGAGCAGCTGCCGCCGCCCCTGGACCAATTGCCCATAGAGCGGCTGGATCCCACCGATCGCTGGATCCTGGGACGATTGCACCGGACCATCCTGGCGGTGGAGCAGGCCTACGGGCGCTACCGGCTCAATGAGGTAGCCCGGGCCACTTACGATTTTGTGTGGGGCGACTACTGCGACTGGTACCTGGAATTCATCAAGACCCGCTTGCAGGGCGATGATCCCGGGGAAAAGGAGACGGCCCTGGCGGTGGCGGTGCACGCATTGCGGCAATTCCTGGCCCTGTTGCACCCCTTCGCGCCCTTTATTACCGAGGAGCTCTGGCAGCTGGTCAAGGCCGGGGACGAGCCGGACCTGATAGTAGCCCCCTGGCCGGAGATCAACGAGACCTGGGGCGGAGAGGAAACCGACGTGCCACTGCTTAAAGAGGTGATCTCGGCCGTGCGCAGCGCCCGGTCGGACCTGGGGGTGGACCCGGGTAAACGGGCCGACCTGTTGGTCAGAGGCCCCACCGCCGAGACCGCTGTCCTGGAGTGGGGCCGTCGTCACCGGCAACGGCGGGTGAAGGGGGCCACCTGGAC